>JOTC01000008.1:0-15504 GCA_000746705.1 Marine Group I thaumarchaeote SCGC AAA799-O18
GACATGAAATACCAACTTGAACGTTCTGGCCAAAAAAGAGGAATAAACGCAGTTGCCGCTGCAATTCGCCCTGGAATAATATCTGATAAGTTGAACAATGCAATTGCTACAGGAAACTGGGGACGGGGAAGGGTCGGAGTTACACAGTTACTTGATAGAACAAATTACTTGTCTACTGTAAGCCATCTACGACGTGTGCAGTCACCTTTAAGCAGAACTCAGCCAAACTTTGAGGCTAGGGATTTGCATTCTACACACTTTGGAAGGATTTGCCCTAGTGAAACACCAGAAGGCTCGAATTGTGGGCTGGTTAAGAATTTAGCTTTATCTGCAATAATCTCTGTTAGTGAAAAAGCAGAAGATATTATTGAAAAATTATATGAAATTGGAGTATCACATTTTACAGATGTAAAACCTGATGTAAAAGTACTAGAATTTTTGTTGATGGAAAGTTAATCGGTTATGACCATGATGGTGAAAAATTAACTGAAACCTTACGTGAACTGCGTAGATCATCGAAGATTCACCCACATGTTGGAATATCTATACACCAAGAAGACCATGAAGGAGCTACAAAAAGACTATATGTTAATTGTAATGCAGGGCGTGTTTTACGTCCCCTCATTCTAATTAAAAATGGTAAATCATCACTTACAACCGATCTTCTTGACAAAATATTAAAAAAACTCCTTTCTTGGGCTGACTTGATTCGTATGGGTATAATTGAACTTGTAGATGCAAACGAAGAGGAAAACTGCTTAATCACATTTGATGAAACGCATACAAAGAATTTTACTCATCTTGAAATTTTTTCTTCAGCAATTTTAGGTGCTGGTGCCTCAATCATACCTTATCCAGAACATAATCAATCACCAAGAAATACTTACGAATCTGCAATGGCAAAACAGAGCCTTGGTTTTTCTACTCCAATGATGAATACCAGTACTTATGTGAGACAACATTTTTTATTATATCCACAAACTCCCATTGTTACAACTAAAGCTATGGGTCTGTTGGGTCTAGACAAAAGACCTGCGGGACAAAACTGTGTGGTTGCGGTGTTACCGTTTGATGGTTACAACATTGAAGATGCTATTGTTCTCAGTAAAGCCTCAGTTGATAGAGGATTAGGCCGTACATTCTTTTATAGAATTTACGAAGCGGAAGCAAAACAATATCCTGGTGGAATGCGTGACAATTTTGAAATTCCTAATTCTGAAGATAATATTAGGGGTTACAAAGGAGAAAAACCGTATCGCTTACTTGAAGAAGATGGGATTGTTGCCACTGAAGTTAATGTTTCTGGTGGTGATATACTCATCGGTAAAACTAGTCCACCTAGATTCATGGAAGAATACCGCGAATTTGATGGAAACAAAACCTACAGACGAGATACATCAGTGTCTATTAGACCATCTGAAACAGGTGTTGTAGATACTGTTGTTATGACCCAATCAAACGAAGGTGGAAAAATGTATAAAGTTAGGGTAAGAGATTTGCGTATTCCTGAAATTGGAGACAAGTTTGCCTCGCGACACGGTCAGAAGGGTGTGGTAGGTATATTGGCAAAACATGAGGACTTGCCTTATACTGCTGACGGAATATCACCTGATGTGCTAATTAATCCTCATGCATTTCCATCAAGAATGACTGTTGGTATGATGATGGAATCAATTACTGGTAAGGCTGCTGCATTACGAGGTAGTAAATTTGATGGTTCTGCATTTGTAGGTGAGAAATTGGATCAAGTACGAAATGTCATGGAAGAATCGGGATTCAAGTATTCTGGTAAGGAAGTAATGTATGATGGCAGAACTGGTAAACCATTCCCTGTAGAAGTATTCATCGGAGTTGTGTATTATCAAAAATTACATCATATGGTTGCGGATAAGATACATGCACGATCACGTGGACAGGTCCAAATGCTTACTAAACAGCCAACTGAGGGTAGGGCACGTGGAGGCGGATTAAGATTTGGAGAAATGGAAAGAGATTGTATTATCGCTTATGGAGCGTCCATGATTCTCAAAGATAGATTACTTGATGAATCTGATAAAACTACCATCTTTGTTTGTGAACGATGTGGTCTTGTCGCATATCATGATGTTAAGCAAAGAAGGTATATCTGCAGAGTTTGTGGCGATAAAGGAAAAGTAAGTACCGTGTCTGTCGCATATGCATTTAAGTTATTACTGCAAGAGATGCAAAGCCTCAACATCACACCACGGTTAACGATAAAGGAGAAAGTGTAATGTCTAGTGAAATAATAAAGTCTATTAAAGAGATTAAATTTTCTGTTTGGTCTCCAAACGAAATTAGAAAATATTCTGTTGTTGAAATTACTGCACCTGAAACTTATGATGAGGATGGAATGTCTGTACAAGGCGGATTAATGGATGGCAGACTGGGAACTTTAGAACCAGGACAAAAATGTCTAACTTGTGG
The DNA here is from genome assembly GCA_000746705.1 of Marine Group I thaumarchaeote SCGC AAA799-O18. The sequence goes on from JOTC01000008.1 coordinate 2,446, forward strand.
TAATACTTCAGCTAGATGTCCCGGTCACTTTGGGCACATAGAGCTTGCAGAGCCTATATTACATATTGCATTTATTGATAATATTCGCAAGTTGTTATTATCAACATGTAGATCTTGTTCAAGATTACTAGTTTCTGAAGAAGATCTAAGAAATTTTACAGAAATTAAGAAACGTGAGGCATCATATACCATATTCTCACAAAAACGTATTCCAGAACTATTACTAGACAAGGCAAAAAAATCAAAAGAGTGTCCACATTGTGGAAAAGCACAATTTGAACTCATTTTCACAAAGCCTACAATCTTTATAGAAAAAACTGAACTTGGCGAAAATAGATTATTACCAATTACAATAAGAGAACGTTTTATTCTAATCACCAATGAGGATCTTGATTTATTAGGTTATGATCATACAACTGCAAGACCAGAATGGTTTGTTTTACAATCATTACCTGTACCACCTGTTACAGTCAGACCTTCCATAATACTTGAAACTGGAATTAGATCCGAAGATGATCTAACTCATAAAATGGTAGATATTATAAGAGTAAATCAGCGCCTTAAAGAAAGCAAAGAGGCTGGAACTCCTCCGCTAATAGTTCAAGACCTTGTTGACCTACTTCAGTATCATGCTACAACTTATTTTGATAACGAGGTTTCAGGAATTCCTCAGGCTCATCATCGTTCTGGAAGACCGCTAAAAACACTAACTCAAAGGTTGAAAGGTAAGGAAGGTCGGTTTAGGGGATCACTATCCGGAAAACGGGTAGATTTTTCAAGCCGAACTGTGATCTCTCCAGATCCTAACTTAGACTTGTCAGAAGTTGGAGTGCCAAAAACAGTTGCAATGAAACTTACGATTCCCGAAATTGTTACGGAATGGAATATTGAAAAACTAAAAAAATTAGTTATTAACGGTCCGGTAGATTTCCCAGGAGTAAATTATATTGTAAGAGCAGATGGTGTTAAAATCAGATTAGATTTTGTTGAAGACAGATCAATCATTGCCGAGTCCCTAGAGATAGGATATTTGGTGGAAAGACATCTACTGGATGGAGATGTTGTGCTTTTCAACAGACAGCCATCACTTCATCAAATGTCAATTATGGCTCATCATGTTAGAGTATTGCCTGGTAAAACTTTTCGGTTGCATCCTTCTGTATGTCCACCATACAACGCTGATTTTGATGGTGATGAAATGAACCTTCACGTACCACAAAGCGAAGAGGCTAGAGCTGAGGCTATCTTACTAATGCGAGTTCAAGAACAGTTAATTTCTCCTAGATTTGGCGGTCCAATTATAGGTGGACTTCGTGACTTTATCACAGGAGCATATCTTCTTACTAAGGATGACACTCTGATGACAAAACAAGAATTTACTAATTTTGCAATGCTTGGTGGTTATAATGGAATAATACCTAAACCAAAGATTAAGAATAAAAACGGTTCATTTTACACGGGAAAACAATTATTCTCTATTTTTCTTCCCTCTGATTTTAATTTTGTAATGACTTCAAAATGGTCCAAAGGAACAAAGGGTATAGAAAAGGATGTTGTGATTAAAAACGGTGAATTGGTTAGTGGTATAATAGATAAATCATCTATTGGTGCAGAAGAACCGGAAAGTGTTTTGCATAGAATTGCAAAAGACTATGGTAATGAACAAGCTAAAAACTTTCTAAACTCCATTCTTATTATAATAAAACAGTTTATCACGCATTATGGATTCAGTTATGGTTACTCTGATTTGGAACTTTCCGATAAAGACCGAGAATCAATTCTTAATGATATAGAGGAAACTTACAAAAAAGTTGACGCTTTAACTACCCAACTAAATAAAGGAACACTCAGACCAATGAGGGGAATGACCTCTGCTGAAACGGCTGAGGCTTTAATTACTTTTGAGCTAGGTGAGGCAAGAAAACGAGCAGGTATGACAGCAAGTTCTAACCTTGAGGATAATAATGCCGGCAAAATTATGGCAACCACTGGTGCTAGAGGTTCTGACTTAAACGTGGGACAGATGGCTGGTGCTTTAGGTCAGCAATCAAGACGTGGAAAAAGATTACATACGGGTTATTCGAATCGTACTCTTCCTCACTTTAAAGAATATGATAACGATCCTGATTCTCATGGATTTGTGAAATCTAATTTCCGTGATGGTCTTTCAGCTTTAGAATTTTTCTTTCATGCTATGGGTGGTAGAGAAGGACTTGTTGACACTGCGGTAAGGACACAGCAAAGTGGGTATATGCAACGTAGGCTGATCAATGCGCTTGAACATATTAGACTAGAATATGATGGTACTGTAAGAGATCCACATGGGCATATTATTCAGTTTTTGTACGGCGAGGATAGTATAGATGTAGCAAAAAGTGATCATGGGGAAGCCTTTAACGTAAATCGGTTAATAGAATCCCAGGGAATTATAGATTCTGGTAGTAAGGCAACTAAGGCAGAAATAGATGCATTGATTACAAAATACACAAAGACATTCAATCCAAGACTGGCTTCAGGTGTAAGTAACGCATTGTATGCCTCAAAATTAAGTAAACGAGGAATAGAATTTGTTTGCAATAAGGGTCTTGAACTATACAATAAATCCAAAGTTGAACCTGGACAAGCTGTTGGTATTGTTACTGCACAATCTATTGGGGAACCAGGTACACAGATGACACTCCGAACTTTTCATACTGCGGGAATTGCGGAGAGAAATGTTACCCTTGGCTTACCTAGAATCATTGAATTGGTTGATGCACGAAAAAATCCCGCTACTCCTACAATGAACATTTATCTTGATAAGGATTCAAAATCTTCTAAAGAAAAAGCATTTGCAATAGCACGTGATGTACTACAAACAACAATAAAGGATGTAATTGTAGAAACCAACACAGATTACGCTACTGAATTAATACTTCGTATTAATAATAAACGACTAAGTGATAGAGGATGTACAATAGAAGATATATTATCTGTTCTAGAAACAAGCAAAAAATTTACAATCGAATCTAAAACTAATACGCTCATATTGAAATTAACTGAAAAAGTAGATGCCCCAACTGTTGTTACCTTACGGAATAAGGTGCTTAAAACCACAATAAAAGGCGTACCTGATATAGCACGTGTTACACTGAAAGAGGAAAATGGAGAATGGGTTATCCAAACAACAGGATCAAATTTGGCTAAAATACTTGAAGTTAGTGGCATTGAAAAGACTACAGTTTGGACAAATAACATATCTGAAATCGCTAATATATTAGGAATAGAAGCTGCAAGAAATGCTTTGATTTTTGAACTTCAATCAACTCTTGAGAATCAAGGGCTTGAGGTAGATATACGCTATCTTATGTTAGTGGCGGATGTGATGTGCCATAAAGGCTACTTACAACAAATTGGTCGTCATGGAATCGCTGGAACAAAAGATAGTGTTCTTGCAAGAGCATCTTTTGAAATAACGGTACCTACAATTGCATCAGCTGCAAGAATAGGAGAAATTGAGAAATTAAAAGGAATTACTGAAAATGTTATAGTTGGGGCTCAAATACCAATTGGAAGCGGGACAGTAGATATCTACATGAATTCTGTCGTTAAAAACTAATTCTATTTTAAATTAAGTATTGTAAGTTACATGATAAACCTATAAAAGACAAGAAAAAAGAAAACTGATACGGTTAGTCATGACAAAACTTTTGGAAAAAGCAATTAAAGACACGATAAAAAAAAGAAAGCCTACTATTGGATTAAAACAAATAATGCATTCTATCACTAGTAGTAAATTAATTGTAATTTCTCAATCTGTCCCTAATGAAAAGGTAAAAGAAGTTGAAACAAATGCAAAAAACAATAATGTACCTACCATAAATTTTGAAGGATCGTCTGTAGCGTTAGGAAAGCTTTGTGGATTACAATTTAGAGTGTCAGCAATTTCACTTGATTCGTTATCTAACACAAATACTCAGGCAATTATAAAAGAAAATGAAATAAAATGACTGACAAAAAAGAATTCTATCTAAGTTTAAATGAGACTCAAAAATTATTGGATTAATTAGAAGAATCATGACACAATCTATAAAATTAACGAAGGATCAAATGCGGATGATTTCGCTTTTTCAAAATGTAACAAAAGTGACTCCTCGTGATTGTTTGGATGATGCAAAGCAAGATAGGCTAATTTTTGTAGTAAACGAAGGTAAAATGGGTCTTGCTATAGGCAGGAAGGGTTCTAATATAAAATCACTGCAAAATCTTCTCAAACGAAATATTGAGCTAGTTGAATACTACGACGATCCAATAAAATTTTTAAAAAATATGCTAAACCCAAAATTAATCAACGAAATAAAAATGGATACGAGGGCGGATGGTTCATTACAAATGACAGTTTCCGTTAATCCTAGCAATAAAGGTCTAGTTGTTGGCAGTGCGGGACGTAATGCTGAAAAAGCTAGGTTACTTGCAAAAAGATATTTTGACATTTCCAGTGTTCAAATAAACAGCCATCAAGTAGCACAATTAGAGATGTAATAGAATGGCTAAGTCACCACTTGGTTTGTTTGCTGGTAGAATTTTGAAGGCAAAGAAAAAACATCAGCGTTGGGCAATATCTACATACAAGAGAAGAGAACTTGGTTTGGATAAAAAAGCAAACCCACTAGCGGGTTCTCCTCAAGCAAGAGCAATTGTTTTGGAAAAGGTTGGTGTCGAGGCTAAGCAACCAAATTCTGCTGTTAGAAAATGCGTCAGAATTCAATTAATAAAAAATGGAAAAACGGTTACTGCATTTTTGCCACGAGACGGTGCTATGAATTTTATCGATGAGCATGATGAAGTTCATGTTGAGGGAATGGGGGCTACTCAAGGTGGTGCTATGGGCGATATTCCTGGTGTACGTTATAAGGTGTTCAAGGTAAATGGAATATCTTTAAAACAGTTAGTAACTGGTAAAAAAGAAAAACCTAGACGATAACAAAATGTCATCACAAAATATTTTACTCTTTAGAAAGTGGGATTTATCTGAAATTGAAATAAAAGATATCGGTCTTAAAACTGCCATTTGTCTGAAAAAAACTATAGTGCCAATGACTTTTGGTCGTTCTGCATTGAGACGATTTAATAAAGCTGACGTAAACATAGTAGAACGATTAGTAAACAAGCTCATGCATTTTGGTAAAAAAAATGCCAAAAACACTGGTAGAATGGCAGGAAAAAAAATTCATAGTTATAATGTTGTAAAAACGGCTTTTGAAATAATTAATCTGAAAACAGGGAAAAATCCAGTTGAAGTTTTAATTCGTGCGGTAGAAAACTCAGCTCCAAATGAAGATACTACGCGAATTGTATATGGTGGAACAGTCTATCACGTATCTGTTGATGTGGCACCGATTAGAAGAGTTGATCTAGCGTTGCGGTTTATCGCAGATGGGGTAAAAGAGGCTACATTTTCTAATCCAAAAGCAATGGAAGAATTTTTGGCTGAACACCTTATTCTTTCTGCTAACAATGATCCTGCATCTCCTTCTGTAAAAAGAAAGAACGAGTTAGAACGAATAGCACAAGCATCCAGATAATAACGTAGCCCGGCCCGGACTCGAACCGAGGTCAAAGGCTCCAGGGGCCCCTATGCTTGCCACTACACTACCGGGCTTCACACAAAAGTCAAAAAATTACAATATAATCATTTCATTTTAGTTTCGTTAATTGCAGTACCATAATCACAAACTGCTTTCACTCTCATGTATGGGATTATTCTATAATGAATCGAATACGTATTATTTTCTTTAATAATTACTCCTTTTTGTATTAAGGATACTAATCCCCTTGACATTTCTGAAATTTTTAAAGTAGTTTTATGACACACTTGGTCACGTTTTCTTTGGTATTGTTTTAAACTAAATGCCACATCATCTAGCTCCAAGATTAGTGGCCAGATTATTTTTTGCCATACAATTCTTCTATTTTGTGTTGCTGATGCATATTTGCCCTTTTCTCTCAACATTAATAATATAATTTGGTGTTGTTATAATTTGTGTCTCAAGAGGAAATCAAAAAATCATTGGAACTTTTAGAAAAGGATTGGGATATAGACCCAATAATAAAAGATTTTCATTTGGCTAGGCGTGATGATGTATCAGAAAATTCTATAAAAGTAAATGACGTTGTATTTCATATACCGTTTCTGAATAAAATCAGAAAATTCATTCTTTGGAAATGTTATTGGCCTGATTGCTCTAACTGTTGTACTAGACAGGGAAGACTTCCATTAACTTCTCAAGATCTGATAACAATAGGATCTGGAATGAAATATCAAAAAACATCTAATTTCATAAAAAATGAAACAGTAATAGCTACTTGGGAAGAACCAAGTCCTGGAGGTGGTTTTACTACAATGACTAGTATTAATTTAAAGAGAAAGGACGATGAAACGGAAGCAGATGATGGTTCTCATATTAAATGCAGATTTCTAGATAAAGAAGGCAGTTGTAGTATTCACCCAACACGGCCAGGAGTTTGTTATCTATACCCATTTTCAACATGGTTACAAAATGAAAAAGGTAGGGCAAGAGTTCACGCTACATTTCAGTTTACTGGTGACTGTCCGGGTTTTTACCTTGATGACTCGATTGATTCTATGAAAGAAATTTTACAGGAATATTCTGAAATAATATATGATTATAATCTAAAGTCTAGTGGAACAATGCGAGAGGGATTAGGCTCAATAAGTTTGGGTTAGGCTTTTGCAACCTTCATCAGGTCCCGCATGTGAATTTCCATCCCAAATCTTTCTTCGTTCTTTTTCATGTATCTAAATATGGAAAGGAGGTCAGGCATCATTTTTAATACACTGAATTTATTGTGTAGTTTATTTCTTATAAAATTGAAAACCTTTCCATAAATCTTGAAGTATTCATCAACCTCTTTTTCATAACTTTCATTATCACCAAGATTTTTTACAAAGATATCTGCACACATCATACTTGGGATAATTCCTTCACCCAGTAATGGATATACAGTTCCAATAGATTCGCCTACTCCAACAACTTTTCCCTTGTAAAAAGGCTTACAGAGATTCGGAGTAGCAAGTCTTATGGGACGACCTACAGTTTTTGTAACTCTACCCCCATATTTCTTAAAGAATTTGTTAGTTTCTTCTACATGTTGTTTGTTATAGTCACCTGCACCAATATGTGCAAGATTCTTACCCATTGGAAAATACCAAAAATATCCTGACATGTGAGGAAATGGTTTTATATAAAAGTCATCAAATGGTACTCCATTTTCATATTCAATTTTATATTCATATGTAGGTAAACAGAAATCCTGTTCTAATTTTGGTAGATAAATTCGGTGAAATCCCGTGCAGTCAACAATAATATCAAATTCTGATTCTAATTCCTCCAGTTTTTTATTTATTCCAAAGTGAACTTCAGAATCTTTAATAAAATCCTTAATCAGACTTAGCTTTTCGTATGTACATAATCCATGTAACCCAATTTGAAATCTTTCTTGGTTATTCATATCAACATGCATGGTTTTACCATCATGCACAACATATTTTTCAAAATCAATTCCTGATTTCTTGCATAGATCTACCATAGTAGATTTAATGGAACCCCACGCACAAATTGAGTCATGTTTAATTTCATCCATTCTTTCAAAACCCACCACCTCGTGGTCATTTTTCAATCTAGAAACCAGATAACTGCCTGCTACACCCATCCCCATAACAGCAATTTTCATTCTAAATCAAACTAATTTTAACAAAATAAATACTATCTCTATTCTATTAGTATTGCTGGTTTGAAAGGTCTAGCGGTTTTAGCTTTATTTTTAGGATCATATTTTTCCGAATCAGATTCGGAAAAAACACTAAGCTCAACATTATAATCATTTTTTACAAGGGATGATAATTCCAAACTAATGATTTCCTTTTCATCAATTTGACCGATCTTCATTCTTCCCTTTCTCAGTTCAACAGGTTCTGATAGAATATCATCGAGTATTTTTTTTACAAAATCAGGATCTTTTTTGATTTGTTCTGTGTCCTTATTTGCAATTAATGATCTTATGATTACGCCTACATTCGTTTGACCATCTAAAACATTTTTAAGAATTAAATTATATGCTTTAGATTTCCATTGTTCTGAAGTGTAAATTATAATTTTTTTTGGAGAAATTTTAGTTACTTTTAGAATATTATTAATGTCATCAATAATTGATTTTAACAGTGTTTCAGTTTGAATGGATTTTGAATCAATTTCTATTCCAACAGATGAAGGCCATGCTGATTTTGAAGCTAATTCTGAATTGCCTAGTTTCTCCCATATTTCTTCTGCTATATGCGGGGCAAAAGGCGAAAGCATTAAAACTCTAGACGACAAAATTTTATGGAGAATTCCAGAAATATTTGTTCTTTGTTTTGATTTTGTTCTTTTAAGGTACCATTGCAATTCAGAATCAAAATCATATAAAATATGGTGTAATGCTTCTCTAAGCCTAATCTTATCCATTGATTGACATACATTGAGGGATAAATTTTGCAGCATGCTAAATATCCACTTGTCCTCTGGTTCTAGTTCTGGAATTTCTTCTGCTTTAGTTTTGGCAGAGTTTTCATACATCGATTCGAGTTTGTTTTTAATTCCATTAATTGCATCAACATTAAAGTCAGCATCCTGTAATAATTCTGCAGAAATTAAAATTGTTAGACGTATTGGATCAGCGCCATATTTTCTTACTGCATCCCTCAACGGAATAATATTTCCCATTGACTTTGACATTTTCTTTCCTGCCATTAAGACTGAACCATTGACAACAATTTCTTGCGGCCAATTTTTCTCCGAGAAAAGTGCAACATGATTTAAAACAAAAAATGTCAGATGATTTGGAACCAAATCTCTACCGGAATGCCTAGAATCAACTGGATAAAAGTACAGAAATTCATTTCTAATTTCTTCTAATTTTTCTTTTGTAATGTTTATTTTGTTTGCAATTTCCACTGAATTTTTTTCTCCATAAAAAACATAATCAAAAAATTCATCAGTTAAATCATTTCCGCTAATTTCTTTTTTATTAACATATTTCGCGATAATATAGAATGCCATGTAAATGACGGAATCAGCTAAACTTTCAACCAACCATTCTTTGTCCCAAGGAATTTTTGTTCCTAATCCATGCTGTCTCGCACAAGCTCTTTCTCTAAGCCAATCAAGAACTTTATCAAACTCGGAACGTATTTCATTAGGAAGAATACTCATTCCCTTAAAGCAACTACGAGCCTTCTGTTTCCAATCTGTGTTTGAATAATCCAAAAACCATTGATTACTCAATAATTTTACAACACATTCAGTACCACAGCGACATTTTACTGGAGAATTTGTCAGTTCTAATAGAATACCAGCACTTCCAATTTTTGTAATCCATTCTTTAATCTCATCTTTTGCTTCAGAAATTTTTTTTCCTGCAAATTGCTTTGTATTATTAGCTAGAATTCCTTCATAGTATTCTTTTGAGTAGATCTCTTTTGTGGCTTCTTCTAGTTTTGGGTCATCTTGGTGTGAAATTCCCATCTTTTCTACAATGTCTTTTGCAGGAATGTTACCAAGACCTTCTGTATTTATCATAGAAATTGGTTCAATGCTTTGAATATTCTTTAGAAGATCACTGTTTATTGATTTATTTTTTCCAGATTTGGAATCTAATAGGGCCTGGTAGTCAAACGGTGCATGCGCGGGAACGGACATCACAATTCCTGTTCCATTATCACTTTTTACAAAACTGGCGGGTAAAATTAACACTGAATCAGAACTATGTGGAGCGTTAACACTTTGACCGACAAAGTCACTTCCCATAACATCTTCAATTACTTCAATTTTTTTCTCTAGGAACTCCAGTTTCCGTGCACATTCTGGACTAGTAATCCATATCTCATCATTTACTTTGATTTTTTGGTACGCTACTTGAGGATTTATCCAAATATTTGTCACTCCAAATAATGTTTCAGGTCTTAATGTTGCAACAGGGATTTTTACTCCATTCAGATCAAATTTAATAACACTGTATTCCGTGAAATCAGGTTCTACATCACCAAGTGTGTCATGCTGTGAAACTGGATTTTGATCCTTTGGACACCATCCAACAGGATGCGAACCTTGCACAATGAGATTTTTTTCTTTTAGATTTCTAAATTGCCACTCGATGAATTTTTGGTAAGCAGGGTCAATCGTAGTAAATTCTCTTCTCCAATCAATCGAGTAACCCATCTCAACCATACCTGATTTAATCTCTTCGTGAAAATAATCAGCGATTTTTACAGGTTCCACAAATTCCTTAATTTTATCTTCTGGAACTTTGTATAACGTTTTGAATCCTTCAATTAATTCAGTATCGTTTGCTTCTACTCTTTTTGCCATACCAAGAATGGGCGTACCGGTATAGTGAAATCCCATTGGAAATAATACGTTAAATCCTTTCATTCTCAAATATCTTGAATGAACGTCTGCAATAGTGTATGTTCTACCATGACCTATGTGTTGAGGTGAGTTTGGGTAAGGATATGCCACAGTTATGAATTTTTTTTCTTTGTTGTTAGAGTCAGTTTCATGATCACTGTTTTCTAACCATTTTTTTTGCCATTTTCTATCAATCGCATTCCAATCTATTTCCATAATTTTACACTCCCAAAACCATTGATTTTACTTTCTCTATTGCATTATTTTTTTTAGATTTGTCATTTCCTCCTCCCTGAGCAAATCTTTGGTTCCCTCCTCCAGCTCCTCCAAGTATTTGAGATACAATTTTTGCAATATCACCCGCTTTTTTATCCTTTGCAGCTTGATCACCTGAATAAATTATTGCCCGAATTTTATCTCCGTCTTCAAAAACACCACAATAAATCATCCATGGATCTTTTTCGATTAGTTTTTCTCCCAAGCCAATATGAAAAAATTCATCATATTGATCGCTTGTTGTAGAGCAAAAGTTTGGTTTTCCAGATTCAGTAATATCAACAATGATTTCATTTACATTGTTTGTGCCAATTTTGTTTTGAATTATAGCCTCAACTAAAATTGGGAACTTTTCTTTCATGTCTTGTTTTTGTTCTTGTCTTTTTTCTTTTAATTCCATTTTTTCTTTTAATTCTGCTGATTTTTTTATCAAGTCAGCATCATGCTGTTTGGTATAATCTATAGCAGTCTCTCCTGAAACAAACTCGAGTCTAACAACACCGTCTTGGATCCTTTTTGTTCTTGTAATTTTTATAAGCTCAATCTCACCTGTTTTCTTAACATGTGTTCCACCACACGCCTCTATATCAAAATCCTCAATTGATACGATCCTAACTGATTTTACCGGAACAATTCCTCCCTGATATATTTTAAATCCGTATTTTTGTTCAGCAGTTCCTCTGTCAAAATTCTCAATTGTTACTGGGATATTTTTCTCAACTACAGAATTAGCCAGCTTTTCAATTTTTGTAATTTCATCGTTAGTCAAAGCGGAATGATGTGTAATGTCTAGTCTTGCATGATCTTCTTCTTTAAATGCAGAATGCTGCCAAACCCACGATCCTAAAACGCTTCTTGTGGACGAATTGAGAATGTGAGTACTGGTATGATTTTTTGTAATCCCGTTTCTTCTTTTTGAATTAATAATACATGAGACAATACTACCATCTTTTGGAATGCCATTTTTTAGTTCATGTACTATAACATTGCCATGCTTGTTTACATCAATAACTTCAAATTTTCCAATTGTTCCGCGGTCTGGTTCTTGCCCTCCACCTCTTGCATAAAATGAAGTTTTGTCCAATATCACATACTTGTCAAAGGATTTTATGACTTTAGCATCAAACTCTTTTGGATCATCTGCATAATACAAAAGTTCAGTTTCTGGTAAGCCTTCTAATGAAAGTTGATCTTGTTCCTTGTTTTTCTTTGATTGATGCAATTCAGACAATTTGCTGTAAAAAGTAGACGGAATATCAGAAATCACCTTCATTTCCTTTAGATAATCTGGTGTAACACCATCTGATTCGTAAAGTCTAATCAAATCATCAACTGTAGGCTTTTGATTTAATTTGCTTACAATTTTTTCCATTCTCAATTTCGAATTTTCATATCTGCCCGATTCAATCCCAATTATTGTCTTGATATCTTCACGTGTTTTTTCCAGTTCAGGGTATGTATTTTTAAGATAATCAATTTGCGCGTCAACCATCTCATTCATATCAAATTTTAGCGATAATCTATCCATTGTAGATATAATTCTCCGAAGCATTATTCGAAGATTATATCCTCCACCAACATTACTTGGTAAGGCTCCATCTGATATTGCAAAAATTAGAGTTCTGGTGTGATCAAGAATTAGATAAATTCCCTCAACTGGAATTATAATTTTATTTATCTGTTCATCTGAAAGACCAGCTGATTTTATCGCATTTTTTCTAACTTCAGATAAATCGCTAAACCGTTCCAGATATTTTGCAATTTTAGTAAAGTACGTAACTAAAAGTTCATCATTTGTTTCAATTCCCGTTTGCTGTAGTAGGTTATTAGTAATAGGTCCAAAGCAACAATCATACGCAGTTGGTGTTCCCATTGTAAGCCAAGCAAATCTCTCCAGACCTGCTCCCATATCGATTATTTGTTGATCTAATGTTTTGTAGTCAGATAAATCTCCCTGAAATTCAGTAAACACTGCATTACCAAGCTCCAGTCCTTTTACAAAAAATTCTAAAGAAGAACCAAACGATCCCCCTCCTTCCCAAACATCCTCTACAAAAACAACTTCTTTTTTATCAACTCCAAATTGTTCCGTGATTAATCTGTAATCCAAATCAACACACTCATCCTTCCAATATCCATGAGAATTTGGAATACTATGTTGTCCAATCATACAGAAGCTTGAAAAGTGTCTACCAGTAACACCAACATTTTCTAAATCTTTGAATCGAAGACAAGTCTGTGGTACGACAAGTGGATTTGCAGGAAATTCAAAGACAACTTTGCTTCCCATTACTCTCTGAAAGTCAACAATTGATGCAATTGTAAAATACAAATCATC
>JOTC01000008.1:15519-15869 GCA_000746705.1 Marine Group I thaumarchaeote SCGC AAA799-O18
GACTACAGGATATCTATTCACAGATGTATGCCCATTTTTTACAAAAAATGATTCAACTTCTTTCCATGCTTCCGTATAATCAAATCTCTTTTTTGTTGGTGGATTTCCAATAAATGAATACGTATCATCAGAATGATCAGGGCAGTTTATACGATTCTCATCTACAGTCCAATAGAATCGTTTGCATGTTTCACATGATTTGCGTTCAAATCCTTTATCATCAAATAGTTTTACGTTATAATATCGTTCAGGATCAGTTGAAAATTTTGAAAGTATTTCTATTTTGTCCATTTGAAATGTTTCCTGCTGATAGATATTAAGAATTGCCGATTACAATAAATTAAATAGAA
>JOTC01000009.1 GCA_000746705.1 Marine Group I thaumarchaeote SCGC AAA799-O18
TGGTGTTATAGCTGCAATCGCAATTTACATTGGAAGAATAATTATTACTAAATCAGTTTTGGTTAGGGGTTTTTCTAAACTTGATAGAAAAGTGACTTCTGTTATGATTCCACGTGGTCTAGCTGCTGCAGTGTTGGCTACATACCCATTATCAATGGGACTACCAAATGCTGAGGCGTATCCACAGATTATCTTTTTTGTTGTTATAACATCTGTTATTATTACTACACTTGGTTTAGGAGGTGCAAAAAAAATTCCGGCACCAGAAAGTCATGATGGTGGTTTTATTAAAAAAGAAAAATAAAAAAATTATACAGTGAATGAATCTTTCAGTCCTTTGTAGCGATTTCTGATTGTCACTTCTGTCACATTTGCCGCTTCAGCAATGTCTCTTTGCGTTTTATCTTCGTCGTTTTTGACACAAGCAAGGTATAATGCGGCTGCGGCAAGCCCCATTGGATCTTTACCAGCAGAGACCTCATTTTTTTGGGCAATTTTTAAAACCTTAACGGCGTAACGTTTTGTTTTTTCTTGAATTCCAATTTTGCTTGCTATCCGTGCTACACATTGAACCGAGTCTGTGACCGGCATTTTTAGATCTAATTCTTTTACAAGTAGTCTGTAACATCTTGCAATATCTTTTCTTTTTATATTTGCAGCTTGTTCCACATCCTTAAGATTTCTTGGAGTTGCAGCATCTCTACAGGCAGCATATAATGCAGATGCCATCAAAGCAGAGATTGACCTTCCTCTGACCAAACCTTTGTCTAATGCCTTTCTATAGATGTAGGCAGCTTTTTCTATTACTGTATCAGAAATAGCAAGTTTATCTTTAAGCCTATTTAGCTCACTAAACGCTTGTCTAAAGTTTCTGTCAACAGGTTCATGAACTTGGCTTCTACTATCCCAAGTTCGTAATCGCTCAATTGTGCTTTTCATTTGGGAAGTTAGTGGTCTACCTGATGCGTCCTTGTTAGCGGGATTGATAATAGTAGCCAGCCCCATATCGTGCATTGTAAGCGACGTAGGCGCACCAGCTCTAGCTCTATCGCCATGTTCATCTTGCGTAAAGGATCTCCATTCTGGTCCTGATTCCTGTAGTTTTTCAGTTAGTACAAAACCACATTTTGAGCAAAACATTTCCCCGGATTCATTATCTGTTACTAGGGTGCCCTTTGCGCATCTAGGGCATTTTTCTTTTAGATTTTGTGCTTTATCCACCATGTATATTCACTAGGTATCCAATTCTAAATTTAATTGTCTTTATAAACCATGTACTTAAATTTTAGATTCTAACTTCTTTTTGTGGCATATTTGCCTTCAAAAAAGAATTTTTCTTCAAATGCAGGTTTCAAATCGTCAAGCCATATTACGTTTTCATCATACTTGGCAAAAAAAGGAACGCCTACCCAATCTGGATTTCTTCCTTGTAGTAATTGTAATACAATCACCTTTTGTCCATTAACCTCTGATACGCCAAGAACGTGCACTTTGCCGGGGGTAGCTGACATGCTTGGTCCTCTGACGGTTCTTGCAAGACCACTAACGTGTTTGAAAGCAGAGCGGAAGATCTCTTCTGCCTTTACTAGAGGTACTCCAAAAAAATGTTGGGCACCAGTATCTCTAACAACAAACATGTAGTATGGTATACAGCCTAAAGAAACCTGTTTTTGCCACATTTCCGCCCACATATTTGCATCGTCATTTATGTGAGCCAAAAGTGGTGATTGGGTTCTGATTTGAGCGCCTGTCTTTCTTATACGTTTTATAGCTTCCTTTATTGGATCAGTTGAAAGCTCAACTAGGTGATTAAAGTGGGCCATTATTGCTAGGTGTGTTCCACTTTTTACTATTTTTTCAAAATTTTTCAGAGTTTCATCAGCGTCTGAATCGGTTAAAAATTTGTAAGGCCAGTAAGAGATAGCCTTGGTTCCAATTCTAATTGTCTTAAGATTGGGTAATTTGGCGTCAAGCAAGGCGTCGGTATAAACAGAAAACATGCTAGCCTTCATAATCATAGGATCTCCGCCGGTGAACAAAACGTCTGATATTTCTGGATGTTCCTTAAGATACTGAACTAGTTGCTGACCCTCTCTCATTGCAAATTTCATCTCATCCATGCCAACAAACTGAGGCCATCGAAAACAGAAGGTGCAGTAAGCATGACATGTTTGGCTCTGGCTTGGGAAGAACAGGCAAGTTTCATCATATTTGTGCTGCATTCCAAAAAGTTTTGTTCCATCCTTTAGCTGTGGAACATTGAGTTCCATCTGACCAGCTGGGTGAGGATTCAATTGTAGACGAATATCGTTTGCAACACGTGCAATTTCTTTTTTATCAGCTCCATTTCTCAAAGTGTTTGCCATCTTATCGTAATGTTCAGGAATCAACATACCTTTCTGAGGAAATGTTAGAACATACATAGGATCGTTTGGAATGTTATCCCAATCAATAAGCTGCTCAACGACATAGTTGTTCGTCTTAAAAGGAAGTACGTTGCCAACAACCTCCATTTGAAATTGCGTTTCCTCTGGCAATTGCTGAATTTGTGGAATTGTACGAAAATTTATCAAAGTGTAGGACTTGATCGAGGTGGTATCATTTACTGACCAAAGTGCTTGCTGTTCTGTCATTACTTCTTTTATCATATAGCATTGTTAAAGTTTGGCAAAAAATGGCAAAATAGGCATAAATTTTTATTTTCTAGGCATGTGAATTTATAAAAAATTTTGATTGTTGCTTGAATAACTACTGACTGATTGATATAACTCTGACATTTAGCCTTATTTTTCATTAGTGAATAGGGGAAATGGTAGAGGAGCTTAGTGAATTTTCGGCAGGAGAGTTTCAAACTGTTTCAGAGCTGTTAGCGTCTGATGCTGAAATGCAATGGTTGATGATTATACTTGTTGTGGGTTTATCTATAATTGCATCTGGATACCGCATTTTTGGCAACTGGATGAACAGAAAAAAGTTCAGTTATACACGTCCGCATGTATCAAGATTTGCCCGAAGTGCAATGTTAGCTTTTTTTGCAATTGGATTAGTTACTTCAATAAATGTATTCATACAATTGTCAGGTGAATCTGTTGGTGTTGCAGGTGAATCATACCAAACATTTGCAAAGATCCTAAATACAATTAACATACTTGTCATTGGATTCACGGTTTCCCAGCTGATACCGATTGCACTGAATATGGTAGAAAAATCAAAACTTGAAAAAGAGGACTTTGAAAAGTGGAAAGACTTGAAGGGTTTTAAAGACGATGATGATGATTTGTTCCATAAATTATTCAAATGGATTCCGCCAAAAACTCTTCCCGAGGATCTGACAAGGGAAGAGTTTGAAAAAAATCTGCAAACAAAGGGTGGACAAAATTTTCTGGAAAATTATCGAACAAGCAAGGGTGTTACAATAGGAAGTTATGAAAAGCTGGTGAAAGATCCCTTTGAAGAATGGCAAAAGGCAGAAAGAAGAAAATTTGAAAAATATCTCAATGATTGTCAAAGTGGAAACAACGAAACGGGAAGGAAACTTACATTTGGCGCAAAACCTCAAGAAATGTATCCGATTGATCTGTGGAGAGAAGAAAAAAGACAGCGAGGATATGATCCAATACTTCCTGCCTCAAAGCCGGCAGGTCATGCAGAGTTACAGGAAGAGCGTGTCCCAAAATCAGCTAAACAAGTTCTTCCCATTGGTATTTTTGTTGCCACTGTTATTGGTGTGGTTGGATGGTGGGGAGTTGATCTTTTTGTCTTGGCAACAGCTACTGGTGGCATGGCACTGGGTGTTGGATTAGCACTAAAAGAAACATTAGAAAATTATTTTGCATATATTTTGATTAGAAAAGACAAAGTGTTTACTGAAGGAGATCGGGTTCAGTTGGAAAGTGGCTATAATGGATATGTGCACAGAATAACTCCCAGAGTAACCTATATCAGACATGCACTTAATGAGTCACTTGCAATTATTCCTACACGACAGTTGGTTACCGCAGAGATTGTTAATTTCACAAAGGAAATTAATCTAGTTCCAGCTATAGTTGATGTCGGTGTATCATATCTTAACGATCCAAAACAAGTTGCGTCTATTTTAGTAAAGATAGGACAACGAGCACTTGTTGAGGTAAAAGACTCGAAGGGAAATCACGTTGCTGTGCAAAAACGTTGCCCGTATCTTGATCAAAACAAGCCAAGCTGTGGATGTGATAGAGACATTCATGTTGATATAGAACAGCCTACCGTACGATTTAACAAGTTCAATGATTCTTCTCTTGATTTTTCCGTTTGGATTTATGTTAGTTCGTACGGCGCACAATTCAAAGTAAAAAGTGCAATGCGCCTCATAATGTATGAGGAATTTAAAAAATATGATATTAGAATACCGTGGCCAATTAGAACAGTATACCAAGGAGATGAGAAGAAGGAAGCCACTGAGATAGCAGAACATGAAAGTAAGCGCAAACAAGTCATTGATGAATTTGGAATTGGTGATTTGGCTCGTGGTGAAGGAGATTAATATCTTCTGAAGACTTAAGAATCCGTTTTATTTCGTTGAAATATTGGTTAAATTTGCTGTTGTTGGAGGAAATGCGTCTAAAGATCTGGCAAGACGAATTGCAAGAAGACTAAAGGCTCGATATATAGAGACACAAACAAAGATTTTCCCAGATGGTGAAAGTAAAATTACATTCGGTGGTATACCAAAACGAAGTGTCGTATTAGTAGTACAGTCCACATATCCCCCAGTTGATACAAATCTATTGCAGGCACTTTCAATAATTTCTCAGGCTAAAAAGGCATCCTCAAAGATCTATGCAATAATACCCTACATGGGTTATGCTAGACAGGACAGACAATTTCTAAGTGGAGAAGTAGTCACTATGTCAATAGTTGCAAAAATGCTCCAAGCAGCTGGTACAAAAAAAGTCATTTTTGTTGATATACATAGTAAAGCCGCTCTAAATCACTTTAAAATTCCCATAGAAAATGTTTCTGCCATTCCAAAACTTGCCATATATTTCAGAAAGATGAAACTGAAGAATCCTCTAGTTGTATCTCCTGATATGGGCGGATCTTTAAGGGCAAAAGAATTTGCTGGTTTGCTAAATACTGATTTTATTACATTAAAAAAATCTAGGAATAGAAATACTGGAAAAGTACTGATCCAGTCTTCCAGGGTTGATGTTCATGGAAGAGATTTGATTTTGGTTGACGATATAATAAGCACCGGTAGTAGTATTATCAAGGCTACTCAGTTTTTAAAGAGAAAAAAATGTAAACGAGTTTTTGTTGCGTGTACGCATGGACTATTTATAGCAGATGCAGAAAGAAAAATCAAAAAAGCTGGGGCATCACAAATCATAAGCACAAACACTATTCCTAGAAGCACTTCAAAAGTTGACGTATCTGGAGTAATAACAGAATCTTTTCAATAAAATGATGGAGCTTATTTTTTTAGGAACCAGTGGTGCAATGCCTACACTTGAACGTTCAACTACGTGCATTTGTTTGGTAAGAGATGGAGAAATTTTGATGTTTGATGCAGGGGAAGGTGCTCAAATTTCTTACCTAAAATCAAACCTAGGCTGGAATAAAAAAATGAAAATTTTTGTCACGCATCTACACGGGGATCATTGTATCGGAATTTTAGGATTCCTGCAAACAATGACTTTGCAAAACAGAACAGAACCAATTGAAATTTACGGTCCAAAAGGTATTGAAGAACTTATTGCCGCAAATACAAAAATTATGAATTTTGGTTTATCGTTTCCTGTTCTAATAACACCAGTAAATGAAGGGATAATTGTTAGTGAGGAAAAATATCAAGTTCATGCATGTGAAGCAGAACATTCCGTACCAACGTTTTCTTTCCTTTTTGAGGAAAAAGAAAAACCTGGGACATTTTATCCTGAAAAAGCTAATTCGCTTGGCGTTCCAAAGGGAGAATTGTGGCATAAGTTGCAACAGGGAGAAGAAGTTATAATTGAAAATAAATCAATAAAGCCTTCCGAAGTTATGGGACCGAACGTGCCTGGAAAGAAAGTTGGAATATCTGGTGACACAAGACCAACAAAAAAACTAGAAGGGTTTTTTAAAAATTGTGACTATCTGGTTTTTGACTCTACTTTTTCAGACGAGCTGAAAGAAAAAGCAGTTGAATCTTGTCACTCTACTGCAAAGGAAGCTGCTACTTTTGCAAAAAATGCGAGTGTCTCGAATTTGATTCTGACACATTTTTCTGCCAGGTACAAAGACGAGAAAGTTTTGTTGGAGGAAGCAAAGACTGTTCATAATTCTGTAATAGCTGCTAATGATCAATTAAAAGTGGAAATAGAATGATGTTTTATCTTCCGTGAAATCTGTTACTCAGGCTAGATTTCTGGATCAGATACAAGCCAGTCTATCACATCCTCAATGTTTTTAGAATGTAATACTACTTTTATTGGACCTAAGGGCGATTCATCAGCTTCGTCACAGAGAACTATAACATTTGCAAATGCAGCTTGCTTGTTAAGATAAAACCATGTGGAGTCTTCTGTCATGTTACGCATTAGATGCCTACGATAAGCACTTTTGGTCTTTCTTATTCTCATAGCTTCATAGATTTTTGTTAAGGATTCATAGTTGTTTGAACTTGCAACCAAAGAATCGCCAGTTAACTTTTCATCCATGTCAGTTAGAACATTTGACAGAGATGCTCGAACTTTGCTAATATCCTCCGATGCGTTTATTGTGCAATAAGCGGATACTTTACAATCTACATCTAAGGATCTCAAGTGTCAATCCATTTTTCTATTACTTTGTATGCTAGTTCAGCAAGTTCGTCTAGTGTAATGTCATTATTAACAATGGTTTCGTCCGCTATTGCAATGGATTCACCAATTCCGACACCAAGCTCTCTGTTATCACGCTCTTCAAATTTTTCCCTTGTTGCTGGGTCGTCTGAACGTCCACGGGAGCTCAAAAACTTGTAGCGAGTATCAGCTGCTGCCTCTATAGATAATAGTTTGACGGAACCAACGTTCTTTAAAACTTCAATCTCTGCAGTTGACCTTACACCGTCAATAATAATTACTTTAGATTGAGAATTTTTTATTGGCTCAGTAAGTAGATCGGCAATAGCACCTGGTCCGTTTTTCTCACGTAATTCTAACATCAACTTACCTAAGTTGTCTCCAGTCGGTTCTATATTGCGCCTTTTTGCCTCAGAACGAACACCATCGCCTAAATTCAAAGCCTCAAAACCTCTAGCCTTCAATGCAGATACGATAGTTGATTTACCAGAACCCGGCATGCCGGTGAGACAAACTATCAGCTTTGCCAAGATGAAATTGTTTACTAATTCTAGTCTATGAAGCTACCGAAATTCATTAAAAACACATTATCAAAAAAATATAATGCGAACGTTTGTTGCAATTGAAGTAAATAACAAAGATGTTTTAAACTCCATCCATAAAATTCAGATTGAATTAAACATCAAAGCTAAGCCGGTAGAACTTCCCAACATGCATTTTACTGTACAGTTTTTAGGAGAAGTTTCGGAGGAAATGATAGGAAAAATTTCTGATGCACTAAACAGTATAGAATTTTCTGCGTTTTCCATAAGCTTTGCGAGTATTGGAGTTTTTCCCAAGCCAAATTTCCCACGAGTGATTTGGATTGGAACCAATGATGGCGTCAATGAACTTGAAAAACTGGCAGAAATGATACGCTCTAAGCTGTTACAGCTTGGTTTTAGTCCAGATAAAAAATTCAAACCGCATGTGACCATATTCAGAGTAAAAAACAAGATTGAAGATCTATCAGACAAATTAGAAAAATTTTCATCATGTTATTTTGGAAAACAAACAGTCTCAGAAATTAAATTAAAGAAAAGTGAACTTACGCCTAATGGTCCAATTTATACAGATCTATTGGTTGTGAAAGGAAAGCAATGAATTCAATCTTAAGCTACGCAAAAAAAGAGGCTACTCCGTCAAAAAAATTACAGCAAAAAAAACAGCGTGTTGCCAAAAAAGCCTGTGATTTAGTAAGTCAATGTATAGAAAAACATGCTCAAGTAGTTGGTTTTGAGCTAGGTGGCTCATATGCTAAAGGTACATGGTTGCCGGAAAAAGCTGATATTGACATATTTGTTAAATTCAACAAAAAAACATCTGAAAAGGATTTTAGAAAGATTGGAACAAAGATAGGTTTTCAATCTTTAAAGAAACACAAGCCATATACTAGACATGCAGAGCATCCATTTGTAGAGGCAATTATTGATGGAACTAGAGTAAACATTGTTCCATGTTATGATGTAAGCAAAGGGGAATGGCAAAGTGCTACAGACAGATCCATCTATCATACAAAATTCATGTCACAAAAATTATCTAACTCATTGAAGGGAGAGGTGAGAATTCTCAAGAAGTTTTTTCTTCACATTGATGTTTACGGAGCTGAAATAGCAAAAGAAGGTTTTAGCGGGTATGTCTCAGAGGTACTAATTTCCTACTTTGGTAGCTTTGAAAAAACAATAAAGAAAATCTCAGAGTTGAAGAAAGGACAAATTATTGGAAAATCTACAAAAAAATTTGATTCGCCAATTGTGATCATTGATCCAGTTGATGCCAATAGGAATCTTGGAACTGCAATTTCAATAGATAACTTAGGTAAGTTTGTTTTAGCAAGCAGAGTGTTTTTGAAAAATCCCTCAAAGAAATTTTTTAAAAAGCCAATTTCTAAACATATTATGAAAAATGCTGATAAGATTATTGTTATTCAATTCAAGGTTAAGGAAAGAAGTGATGATATTATTTGGGGTCAAATCAAACGCGCATCAAATGCACTAAAAACTCAGTTAGAGCTGGGCGGATTTACTGTTTTAAGAAATTCGTCCACAAAAGATGAAAAGGAAAATGCTGCGTTGATATTTTTATTGCATGCAAAAAAAATTGAAAATAGTTTAGTTAGAAGCGGTCCAGAAATATCTAGTAAAGAACATTGTGAAAAATTCATTGAGGCAAACCTAAAAAAAAGCCAGCTTATGTGGATTAGCGAGAAAGGTAAATTGCAATCCTTACAGAAACGAAAATATGATGATGTAAAATTATTTTTGCGAGATATTTTGAAGAATAATCTAAAAAATTCTGGTATACCAAAGGGGCTTGAGAAGGATTTCAAAAAAGGTGTAAAAATTATTGATGCAAGCAAGATCTCAACAAAATCCATTAAAGAGGCAATTACAAACATTGCCGTAACAGATGAAACAATCTTTCGTTAAAATTAGTAAAATAACTGAACCGCCATATTCGGACATCTGGGTTTATCCAAAGGGAACTAGGGCACAGATACAATTACGAATAAAAGAATTGAAGGCTCTTGGTGTAGAGAGTATTTCATTTCAAGGTGAATTACAAATAGGTACTATTAGCATACTAGGCAAAGGATACGTAGGAATCGTAGTCTTGGGTAAATTAGGAAGAAAAAAAGTTGCTGTCAAAATCAGACGAAATGATTCTCCGAGAAAAAATTTGAAAAAAGAGGCCCAATTACTTCAAATAACAAACCGTTGTGGCGTCGGACCAAAATTAATAGATTTTAGTAAAAATTTTCTTGTGATGGAGTATTTGGAAGGTGAAAAAATCGGTAAGTGGATTTCTGATTTGAAAACAAAATTGCGCTCTTCTCAAATTAAGATAGTGATAAAAAAAGTTCTTGAAGATTGCTACAAGCTAGATATGATTGGTTTGGATCATGGAGAATTAAGTAGAATGCCAAAACATGTGATTGTTGGTAAGAAAATTACCATTATTGATTTTGAAAGCTCAAGTATGGAACGAAGGGTTTCAAATGTTACGTCTGCAACTCAAGCATTTTTCATAGGCTCTGGAATTTCAAAAACAGTAAAAGGTGTTTACAAAATCCCTGAAAAGAAGAAAATCATTAATGTTCTTCGCAGATATAAACAAGATCAGAGCAGAAAAAGTTTTGAAAGTTTACTAAATGTCTTGAAGATATAATGGGATCGGCAGGATTTGAACCTGCGACCTCCAGCACCCCAGGCTGGCATCATAGCCAATCTAGACGACGACCCCTACTTTAGGCGCATGTCGTGAAATTATTAAACCGTCGGATGTAATAGTAAATAATAAGAAATTTTTAACGCTCTTGAGTCGTAGGTCTAACAAGAATTTCGTTTACATTCATGTGTTCTGGTGATTGCACGGCAAATAAAATTGCGCTTGCAATATCATCTGCCTTTAGACCTTGTGATTTCTTTGCTGTTTCAATAAAGCTCTGCAACGACTCATCGGTGATGGTGTTTAGTAGCTCTGTTTCAACCACTCCGGGTTCTACACATGTTACCCTAATACCGGATCTAGTGCTTAATTCCTGCCTTAGTCCCTCACTAAATGCAGTAACAGCATGTTTTGTTGCACAATATACGCTACCCGACGGAAATACAAGCCTGCCAGCAACTGATGAAATATTAACTATATGACCTGATTTTTTTTCCTTCAAATGTGGAACGACCGCAGCAGTGCAAAAAAGTACTCCCTTGATATTTACATCAACCATTTGCTCCCACTCATCAACTTTCAGATTTTTTACAAAACTTAGTGGCATCAGTCCTGCGTTGTTTACTAGTATATCAACTGTTCCCCATTTTTTTACCGTTTGTTTAACAAATGTATCACATTCTGTTTTTTTTGTAACATCGAGTTTTTGCGCTAACGCTTCACCTCCATTTTTTTTAATTTCGTTTTCTAACTGCGAGAGCTTATCAACTCGCCTAGCACCTATTGCAACTTTTGCTCCAGCCTTGGATAATACTAATGCTGTAGCATAACCAATACCGCTGCTTGCTCCCGTAATAATAGCAACTTTGCCTTCTATCGACATTGTCATTAATTTCAATAAACATCGTAAATGTGTTTTTAAAACATGATAGCTAATTTATTAAGAAAAAACAAAAAACATAGTTATGCTGCAAGAAAAGTGCGCCTATTGTGGAGATATGACAGATATGCCTTTTGAATGTAATTATTGTAAGGATCCGTTTTGTTCAGAACATAGACTTCCAGAAGACCATAGATGCGTAAAGCTTACACAAATTAGAACAAAGAAATTTGGCGAGCGGCGAGTTGTTCGTGATGGCGGTACAGGTAAGCGTAAGGGTTTCAGAAGAATGTTGGGACGGTTTGGTTAATTATCAACATGCTAATAATTGGATTTTTTTGGATCAATTTTTGAACGCCTAGCTTGGTAGAACAATGCACCTGCCAAGGCAAGTAAACAAAGTGCTGTAAGTACATGCGGAGTAATTACTGTCATATATGCAATGGCAAAACCGACCATCGTAATTCCTTGTATTACCAGTTTAATCCATGAGACAATCTTAATTGCCCTACAAATCATTTCAATTACAAAAAGCATTGCGACTGGAATTATGGTAAGAATTAGAAAATCTATAATATCTACATCAAGGTGCGACATACCTAAAACTAAATTTGTAGGGTATAATTTCTATTCGTCATTAGGCTCTAATAGTTTAGATTTTCCGCTCAGTATTCTGGAAAGTATTATTTCCTTTCTTTCTTCCATTTCTCTTTGTGAGTTAAGGATGTATTTTTCTACATCAAGTAATATGGGAGAACTAGAATTATCCAAAGACGCCTTTTCCAGCCTCATTTTCAAGAGAAATGTCGTTAACTCTGTCACCATGTCAACTAGAGTTTTTTTGATTTTTGCTTCAACTCCTTCATACTCTAAACTGTTCAAATTTCCAATAAATTTTGAAATTGAGTTGTAAAAATCTGAATCAAGTTCTTGAATTGAATCATTTTCAGATTCTTGTAAGACAAGTGCTTGGAGATATTTGATATCAATTTTATTTTCGTCTGACATTGAAGTGTACCTGACAATCCTTAAATGACTGGGGTTATTTTTGTTCTGTTGAAGATAATAAATTGCCATATAAAGTCATAGGAGGAAAACCAACTCAAATCCAATATTCTGGTGATGAGGTTTTCTCTATGATTAAACGCTCTGAAATAAAATTTATCGATCTGCAATTTACCAGTCTTCCTGGTCGCTTTCATCATACTACTATCTCGTCGATCACATTTACAAAAGATCAAATGATAGATGGG
Organism: Marine Group I thaumarchaeote SCGC AAA799-O18; assembly: GCA_000746705.1. Next base: position 12,141 of record JOTC01000009.1, read on the forward strand.
CTTCCCAAACTTGACGGTTCTTCCATTGTTGGGTTCACTAGTATTGACGATTCTGATCTAATACTCAAGCCTGACCCCAGTACATTTGGAATAATTCCATGGATGACAGACAAAAAATCTGCAAGAATGCTATGTGATATCTACCGAGGAGCTGGTAGAGGAAGATTAGAAACTGACCCAAGAGGTATATGCCAAAAAGCTGAAGAATACTTGAAGACACAAGGATTTGATGACAGCTTTTGGGGACCTGAAGTTGAATTCTTTGTTTTTGACAAAATTCATTGGGATGTATTAACTCCGTATAAGGGACAATCATACTCGATTGAATCTAACGAGGCTCCTTGGAGCCAAGAAGGTACTGGATATCCAATGGGATTACAGGAAGGCTACTATCCCAGCACGCCCTCGGACACGTTAACTGAATACAGAAACGAGTGCGTAGAGGTACTGAATGAGAATTTTGGAATTTTATGTGATAATCACCATCATGAAGTAGCTACAGCTGGTCAGTGTGAAATTGATATTAGTTATGATAAAATGACAAATGCCGCAGACAGTGCCCAGTCTTACAAATATGTAGTGCGAAACATTGCTAAGAAACATGGCAAAATTGCTACCATGATGCCTAAGCCAATTTCAATGGATTCAGGTTCAGGAATGCATACTAATGTCAGCCTTTGGAAATCTGCAAAAAACACTTTTTATGACAAAGATGATCCTGATGAACTAAGTCAAACAGGTCGCTACTTTTGTGGTGGAATTATGGAGCATGCTCAGGGATTGACCGCTATAACAAACCCAACAACCAACTCATACCATAGACTAGTACCTGGGTATGAAGCACCAGTTTACATTGCGTGGAGTACGGCTAATAGATCTGCAACAATAAGAATTCCTGGTCATTTTAAAGGAGAAAAATACTCTCATCTAAAAAGGCTGGAGTATAGGGTTCCTGATCCATCATCTAACCCTTATCTTGTGTTTTCTGCAGTTTTGTCTGCTGGGCTAGATGGGATAAAGAAAAAAACAGATCCTGGAGAACCAATTCATGAGGACATCTATAAAATGAGTAGAACTGAAAGAAAAAAGAAAGGTATAGGAATTTTGCCAGCTAACTTGGGAGAGGCTTTAGATGCGCTTGAAAGTGATAGAAGTTTTCTAAACCCGATTTTTACAGATCATGTAGTTGATAGAATTATTGAGTTGGAGAGAAGAGATCAGCGTGAGATTTCAATCCGGCCACATCCTCACGAGTTTTATCTGTACTTTGATGTCTGAATAATTAAGAAGGTACGGATGCAATTGAAAATATAAGTGCCAGCGAAACTGCAATTAATCCAAACCCAGAACCCATAAGAATTCCTCGTTTTTTATCTGATGTTGTAGATTTGAACACAAGTATAGCTCCTACAAGCCCAATAAACAAAGTTCCAGTTCCCTTGATAACATTGTCAGGGTTTTGCTCTCTCGGATCATCTGTAATAAGTGGAAAAAAAACGCCTGAAAGTAATGCAAAAAATGCGATCAAGTAAACATATCGTGGAATCTGTGAAAGAATTGGTTTTGAGGTTTGAATTTGAGATGACTTGTGCTTGGTATTTTTTTGGGGCTGCTGAACGACTTCAGAAATCTTTTCTTGCTGTGTGCTAAGATCTTTTGTGTGTACTTCTGCTGTTGGTTGCTCTTCAGCCTTTCTATGTTCTTCAGCTTCCACTTCAGCTTTTCTACGTTCTTTTCTCTTTCTAATGCGTGCCCATTTAGTCATTTTAATTCGCTTGTAAGAATTAGTTGAATTTACAAATAAAAATTACATCATTCCGCCCATGTCAGGCATTCCACCCATTCCACCCATTCCAGGTGGCATTCCACCCATTCCAGGTGGCATTCCACCCATTCCAGGTGGCATTCCACCTTCTGCGCCAGGTGGTGGGCCTGCTGACTTGGCAGTTGCAATTACATCATCAATACGTAAAATCATACAAGCGGCTTCAGTTGCTGCTGATATAATCTGGTTTTTGACTGATAAAGGTTCAACAATGTTGCTTGATTTCATATCTGCTACTTCACCCTTCATAACGTCAATTCCGGTCCATTTATCCCCTTTAAGCTGTTTAGAACGAAGCGCTGTAAGGGTATCAATTGGATCCATTCCCGCATTTTCGCTAAGTGAAAGCGGAATAGATTCCAGGGCTTCAGCAAACTTTTCTGCTGCAAGCTGCTCCCTGCCCTCTAATGACTTTGCCCAACCTACAATTTTGGTTGCGGCAAATGTTTCTGGTGCTCCGCCACCAGCTACGATCAATGGTAATTCCATTACGTCTTTAACTACCATTATTGCGTCGTGAACAGCCCTTTCAACTTCATCTACTACTCTTTGAGATCCAGCTCTTAACAAAAGCGTAACAGATTTTGGGTGCTTGCATCCCTCAACAAAAACCCACCTATCTTCTTCTACTTTTTTTTCTTCTACTACATCAGCAACACCTAAATCTTTTTCAGATAAATCATCAAGATTAGTTATGATTCTTGCACCACAAGCTTTCGCAAGTTTTGTCAAGTCACTTTCTTTTATTCTTCTAACAGCTAGCACTCCTGCTTTAGCTAAATAATGTTGTGCCATATCATCAATTCCTTTTTGACAAAAGACAACAGTGGCACCAGACCCGATAACCTTGTCAACCATGGATTTAATCATTTTATTTTCTTCATCAAGAAATGATTTCATTTGTTCTGGGTTTGAGATATTTATCTTGGCATCAATCTCTGTCTTTTCAATTTCTAATGCTGTGTTAATAAGAGTAATTTTAGAGTTAGTAATTTTTTTTGGCATTCCAG
>JOTC01000010.1 GCA_000746705.1 Marine Group I thaumarchaeote SCGC AAA799-O18
GTATACCTCCAACATAAACTAGTATGGATGCAATAGTAGCTACTACAAAAAGAATTGATAATGAGATTGATATGTTAAAAAAAATACTTGAATAAACAAATAGTGGAAATGGCATGAAGAGTAAAAATAAAACTGCAAAAGAACTACCTATTGCAATTTTTGCGTTTTGTAGATAAAGTGGTATCATGAGTCTTTTAAGTGCGTTCCATAGCGTGAAATAATCTCTTGCCCATACGGCGTCAATAAGGTGTTGACCATCAACCATTCGCATTTTAAAACCAAGTTCCTTGACTTTTTTTCCTAATGCACCATCTTCAATGAGTTCCTCCTTTACGCTTTCATGTGTACCCACTGAATCATAAGTTGATTTTTTGATAATATAAAAACTTCCAAAAAAATATCCCGTGTTTTTTGTTACATCGTTAACACGTAAAGCGGAAAACCGTGTATGTAAAAATATGGAAATGACTGGCAATGTAATTTTAGTTATTGGATCTAAACATAGCATTTTTGGAATAACTGTCAAGGCATCAAGTTCTAATGATAATAAGTGTGATACCGCTAGTGACAGAGCAGGCGTTGCGTGCTTAGTATCCGAGTCAGTGAACAGCAATAAATCACCAGTAGCTTTTTTGTAACCTTCCATACATGCCCAATTTTTTCCTATCCACCCTTCTGGTTTTGGTCTTGCATCTACAGAGATAAGTTTGGGAAATTTTTTAGCATATTTTTTAATTAATTTTCCTGTAGAGTCTTCCGATGAGTCATTAATTGCTATAATTTCGTAATTAGTATAATCTTGATTTAGTAGCGAATCAAGGCAATCACCAATAAATTTCTCCTCATTTCTGGCAGGTAAAATTATCGATACTTTTGGCGTTTCATGTTTATTTTTTTTAAATTTATCCAAAAATGGTGTTTCTCGGAATGTCCTAAACATTGACTTGATTAAAAAAATCAATGTTGCAGATACACCAATTAAGATTGCAACAAGTATGTAATTGAAAATATCCAGTGCCAGATTCATAAACTACTTACTCTCAGCTTTTAATTTGATTGATTCTAGCGCCTGTTCAGTTCCAGATTGAACGTGTTTCTTTATCATTCCCGTAAACATGCCAGCTAGACCTGACATTTTAATGTCCCAATTGGCTTCAAGTGACAAGCAGTTTTCCATTGGTTTGAGTCTTAATGTTTTTGAACCCTTAATGATCCCTTTGGTAAATTCAGCATGAATTGCTTCCTTAGGTTGTAATGTGACTCTTTGCATGCATTTAGAATCTCTAAACGCAATAATGATTTCTCTTGTAATCACATTACCATCTTTTGAAATGATCCTTGTTTCTTTAGTGCCTTTCCAAAATTTTGGTTCGTTGTCAAGATCGGAAATTATACTCCAAACAGTGTCCACAGAAGAGTTGATACTAATAGATGAGGCTATGATTACCATATCTATTGTGGTATTTTTTAAAATATTAGTCTTGATTTCGAAATTGATTTTAAACTGTTACATTAAGAAAAATCATGTCAGCCACTTATGATGACTTTAAGAAATTGGATATAAGAGTTGCAAACATATTGAAAGCTGAAAAAATTCTAGGCAAAACAAAAATAATCAAAGGAACGATTGATCTTGGAAAAGAAACACGAAGTGTGATTATAGGTGGTGCAGAATTTTATGAACCTGAAGATTTAGTTGGTAAAACTGTTGTGGTTATTGCTAATTTGGAAACAAAAAAAATCGCTGGCATAGAATCAAATGCTATGCTTTTAGCAGCTGATGTGGATAACAAACCATTCTGGTTAACTGTATCTAGTGAGGTACAAGCTGGAACAAAAATTAAATAAAAAACATTTTGAACGTGAGTTGTCTCATTCGCTAACCATTAATTTTTTTTCTATAAGTAGTGCATGAAGAGTATTCACGGATCTATAAACATATTTTTCATTTTTTGCACCGGTACAAACTAGTTTACCAGATGAAAACAATAGAATAACTGTCTTGGGATCAGGCATCCTATGTATTAGACCAGGAAATTGTTCTGGTTCGTACATACTTCGTGGAAGGGTTCTTGCCGCTTGTTCTAGATGAATTCGTTCACCTAATTTGACTGACGCAACAATATTCTGGATCGTCACAACAGCATTCTTTTTTACTTTAATACCACCATTACGTAGCTTTTGTACAACATTTTTTACTGCCTTTCTAGACAATTCCTCTGACTTGGCACCAGTGCATACCATATTTCCTGAAGTAAAAATTAGTGTGGCAGTCTTTGGTGTTTTTAACCTAAAAACTAAACCTGGAAATTGTTCAGGATGATATTCTACATATGGAAACTTGCGTGTTATATCATTAAGATCCATTTTCTGGTTCACTGTTGCTGATGCTACTACGTTTTCAATACTAACGATAGGTTTTGTTTGAGGCACAAAGTAAGCCTACTTTTCTTCTCTATAATAAAACCACTCACCAATTTTTCACTCTACAGTAGATATTTTTTGTATGTCGAATGATTTAATTTGATTGAACATTGGTTTTGTTTATGGATTTTAGTAATTTGGACATACTTGACGAATTTTTTGGAACGGGAGATTCAAGTCCTATTATGATGTTAGTTTGGATTATTCCCATAATTCTCTTTGTCTTTTATGGTCAACGAATCCAATTAATAATTACTTCCGGCGATATCAAAAAAAAACTTGCTGAATTGGAACAATTCAGAAATGATTCAAGAAATGAGTTAATTCAATATGTCAAAAAAAATCTGGCAGCTAAAGATAATGTCACTCAGAAATTTGATCGGTTCTTTGATTATTTTACCGTGATGCCGGTAGATATTGATCCTAACGGTATAATCCCTAAGATTCATCGTCTAATACGTTCAAGAGAGGATACAACGAGAAAGCAAATTCAGTCTTTGTTCTCTGAAATTGATACAATGGAGATTACTAAGATACAAAACCTCCTTGAAGTGGTTACATATTTGCAACTTTTACACAGAATTGTAAGGCATCTGTTTTTAACCGCAAAAAAACAAAACAACTATCCAATGATATTACCACTTCAGATGATGTTACCATTTATCATGGAACAGGCTGAAGCTCTTAAAGACGCAGTACCTGCATTTAAACAAGGACAGCCAATTGGTGATGGAATTGGTCCTCTTGTAGTAGGTGAAATGATGCTTGGTACAAAAAAACAAAAAGCAGAGTTTGAGACTGTTTATAGCGAATCAAAATTTAAGGATAGAAAATTAATTCTACTCAAGGCTGAAGGACCATATGCTACTGTAGGTAGACCAAGTGAGGCCGCTCAAGTTCTTGTTGAACAATACAAGCCGGACATTATTGTGATGATTGACGCTGCATTAAAACTAGAGGGCGAAGATTCAGGAACAGTATCACAAGGATTTGGCGCTGCAATTGGTGGAATTGGTACTGATAGATTTAAGATCGAGGAACTCGCTACAAAATTTGATATTCCTATTTTTTCAATTGTAGTAAAACAATCAGTTAAGGATGCAGTAACTCTTATGAAAAAAGAAATTGCTAATCAGGCAGAAAATGTCAAAAACCAAGTTCATGAAATGATTACAGATAACACAAACAGTGGTCAAACTGTACTTGTTATTGGTGTGGGAAATACTCTTGGGGTGTCTCAGTAATGCATAGTAAAAATAGTATTGTGGAACCGTATACTGTTGAACAATGCAGTTCCTGCATGGAACAATCCAAACGAAAATTTTCTAATGGCGATTATGTGTTCAAAGAAATATCAAAATGCTCATCATGCAATGGGCAAGTGAGAATTACAAAGATTTTTGGCGAGACGTTTAACTAATCGTAGTAATTGTGACGCCAGTTTTGGTCGGAATAAACGTATGTTCAGCTTGTGCAACTGTTTTACCATTAGCCTCAACAAGAATGGCATATGCATGAACTACCTTCTTTTTCATCAAAATTTCTAGTAATTTTCTAGCTTCTTTCTCTTCCCATTCTTTAAGAAGCCATCTTAATGCAAATGGTAGCATGTTAAAGTTAGTCCAGATATATTCCGCCAGCATATCTGCCTTTTCGTCTTTGGTTTTTTTTCTTGAAACTAAGGCATAGATATTTTTAATTTTACCATTACGAACAAACCCCAAACCGTTTTTAGTCGTAACAAACGGCTCACACGCAAAGGCTTCATTTTCCGAAAACGAAAATGAGCCTATTGTCCACATGTTTGGAACTGTTTTACCGGCATGTATGGTATATTGCTCAAGTGAGTGACCACTAAGATTAGCAATCGGCTTAAACCCCATATCCATTATCGTATTTTGTATTTTTCTTCCAACATCCTTTGACTTTACACCTACCTTGATCATAGACATCGCACTTTGTAATGCATCTTCTGCTGTTTTAACTAGTATATCGTATTGCGGATCGTAATTTACTGTCACTGCTGTGTCTGCAATGTAGCCGTTAATCTGTGCTCCAAGATCAATTTTGACCAAATCAGTATCTGAAACTGTTTTGGGATCATTTGGTTCAGCAGTGTAATGTGCTGCAATTTCATTCAGACTAGTGTTTACAGGAAACGCACACTTGGCACCTCTCTTAACAATTTCCGATTCGGCATACACACAAATCTCTTCTAAAGTAGAACCAATCCAATTTTTTTTACGAATATTTTCTCTTACCTCCCCAGCAATCTTTCCAGCCTTTAGATAATCTTCAATCTGCATTATGCTATCTCATTTTATAAGTTATTAAAATCATATTGGTTTAGTCACTTTTTTTACGCGACGTAAACAGTAGGTAGCTTAAATTGTGCGTAAAATTTTGTGAGACATAGGGAACGTAGTCTAGCTTGGTATGATTCGGGCTTTGGGTGCCTGAGGTCGCAGGTTCGAATCCTGCCGTTCCCATTATCTTTTTATCAAAATCTTCTTGATATCTTATTATTGCATATACAGGTATTAATGTTAAAACAGGATGACCCCAAAAAATGTACTGCTGCAAAATTAGTAAAATTTGGACTTGCGAAACCCATTAGCCAAACAACTTCGCGTACACTTGTCTTAGATCCGTTTTCAAAAAAAATGTTGTTAAAATCAGATAAAAAACTTGTTAACTCTATTACTGGTGTTGATTGTTCTTGGAATCTTACTACCACTGTATTTGACAAGACATTTTCAGGTATCTCGAGAAGGCTTCCACCATTATTAGCAGGTAATCCTGTTAACTATTCTAAATTAAATAAACTGACCACTGTAGAAGCGCTGGCAGCGGCAGTGTACATAATGGGAGATTTCACCCTAGCGTCTTTATTACTTGATAAATTCAAATGGGGTCATACATTTTATACGTTAAATGAAAACCTGCTGAAAGATTATTGTAAAGCGGAATCTGAATCTAACATTTTTGAAATATGTGATGAGTATGGTCTTGCTCGGTCTACTATGACTGATATTTGATTAATAATATTAACAACTACAGATTTATTCAAGTGTCATCTCAGTCGGTTCGATAATGAGTACTGAAACCAGGTCTTCTGGACTTGTTCGAAGCCTTTCCCTTTCACAGGCAATAATGATAGGCGTTGCCTCAATGATTGGCGGAGCTATCTTCGTGCTAGTAGGGCCAGGTATAGAAGCAGCGGGTCCTGCTTTGATAATCGCATTTCTTCTTAATGGTGTTATTACCCTTTTTACTGCATTAACTTATGCTGAACTAGGTTCTGCCTTGCCCGCTACAGGTGGAGGCTACAAATGGGTAAGGGAAGGGCTTCCGAGACCAAATTCATATCTTAGCGGCTGGATGGCATGGTTTGCACATACTATCGCAGGTAGTTTGTATGCAGTTGCATTTGGAACATTTCTTGGACATTTGTTAAAGTCTGCTGAAATTATAGATGGCGCGTCTGGATTACCGCTTGAAAAGATCTTTGCTGCAATTGCAATTGTGATATTTGCTTTTGTTAATGTTAGAGGATCTTCTCACACTGGAAAAGTGGGAAGTGCGATTACATTTTCTCAATTAGCAATCATTGGCATCTTGATAATCGCAGCTCTTGCTGCAATGTCTTTCCTAAATCCTAACTGGCCTGATAATTTTCGAGACTTTTTCCCTAATGGTACAATGGGACTAGTACTCGCAATGGGTCTGACATTCATAGCCTTTGAGGGTTATGAAATAATTGCGCAAGCTGGAGATGAGATTAAAAAACCAAAAAAGAATATTCCTAAAGCCATTCTCATATCCTTAGGAATTGTAGTATCAATTTACGTATTATTTGCCTTTGTCTTTATTGGCGGTTTGGATCCAATGCAATTAGGACAACCTGCGTGGGAGTTTATTGGGGGATATGGTGAGCTTGGAATTATTGAAGCCGCCGAATATTATCTTCCATTTGGTGCTTTAATTGTACTGGCTGGAGGATTTGTGTCAACACTTGCTGCACTGAATGCAACAACATTCGCTGCAAGCCGTGTCTCTTTTGCTATGGGAAGAAATCATGATCTACCTCCAGTTTTTAATCGCTTACATAAAAAATACCGTACACCATATGTTTCCACAATTTACTCCGCCATAGTTATGATGGTTTTGGCGATGTTGTTTGATCTGACAATGATTGCACTTGCTGCTAGTGTTATGTTTTTATTTTTGTTTGCGCAGGTTAATGCGGCTTGTATTACTATACGAAGACTTGCTAAAGAAAAAAAATTAGTCTATGGTTTTAAAACGCCATTATTTCCTTTAGTTCCAGTTGTAGGTTTTGCTCTTGTTTCTATCCTTGCAGTTTACTTGCTTTTCTCTGAACCACTTAGCTGGTTAATTGCTATTATTTGGGTCGGAATAGGTTTTCTGATTTACAAATTGTATACATCAAGGAAAGAGAAAGAACATCATGCACCTCTTGTGTTTAACCAATCACCTGAAGAGAGGAAGGAATATAGGATTTTAGTTGTTTTTAAGAAACGAACAGCCACTAAACTAGCTAAACTTGCTGCGGCAATAGCTGATCAGAAGGATGGCGAGATATCTTTTCTTGATATAATAACCGTTCCAAAGCAAACTCCGTTGTCTTTTGCAAATAAATCAGGCGAAACTGGAATCGGGGTATTTGATGAATTTAAAAAATCAATTTCTCATTCAATTCGACATAGATACTTGGTTAGACTTTGTCATGATCCAACAGAGGCAATTCTAGCTACAGCAGAGGAACAGAGTGTTAACACATTATTGGTGGATTTTTCATTCTTGCGAAATAATAGAAAGTTACTGTCACTGTCTACTTGTGATGTGATTGGAGTCAAAACAAGAAATATTTCTGACAGAGATCTTTCCAATCTTATTGTTTCATATGACAGAGGACGACATTCAAATCTTGGATTTGAAATTGCAGCTGCTATCTCAAAACAACACCGAAGTAAAATTAGACTAGTCCGTGGTCTAAACAAGTCTCCCGAAATCGAGACTGAGATTGTTAACAAAATTAACGATATGATGTTTAATCTTAAGATAAAGAAGATCCAATTTGAAAAAGTATATCCTAAAACAAAAAATATGTTGGTATCATCTGAACTCTTGAAAAACTTTAACCGGACCAAATTGGGCACTGTGATTTTAGGTGCAGGAAATCAGGCTGATACAGCTTTTAGCCCAAAAACCTTGGAATTAGTCGCCAAATCCAAAAAAACTGTCATCATTGTTCGCAATCACATGTTCTCAGAATTTCATTCTAGATCATTTTGGAACGTGTTTACACAGATTTTGAAACAAAACAAGTATCTTTACCGTATATACATCGAGTTTTTGGCATTTGTATACATACTCAAACCAAAGGGGAAGATTGGAAGATATGACGAAGATTACTTCGAATCCAAACTGTAGGAAATGTTGAAATTGTCTTAATGTTTTAAATTATTCAAGTGTGAGCTGATGGACGACACGCTGCTACGGCAGAGGAAACTCCTCCCTTCATACAGGAAATGTGATCTGTAGATGGATAGTCAGAGATGGCTGGCAACAGAACAGAAAAAATCCCATCTGGAGTACGGTGATGGTACTGCCTGAGGTTCCCAGAGACGGAATGAAAATCTGTCCCACATGAAGCAAGGCCAAAACAAACCGTAGGTTCCTGTACCAGGTTTAGGTAGGCCGCAAAGCGAAATATCGTTAAAACAGAAGGAGGGTTACGGTCAGCACTCACTTATTCTTTTGGCTTGAATCCTTTTGGTAGTGCACCACGTTTACTTGATGGTTTGTCTTCAGTCTTTTCTTCAACTTGTGGTTTTTCTTCATTGTAGTAATTTCTATGTTGATTATAATCTTCCAGTCCCTTTACCTGTGCTTCGCCTCTAACTGTTTGATATCCTCCGGCACTTGCACTTGTCTGTACACCAGTGAGTTGTGATGGGTCAATACCAGTTTGTTGATAATGTCCTTTCTCTTTTGATAGTTTTCTTTTACTCATCATCATCATTGCAACACCTCCAATAGCTGCCATACCAGCCATGCCATACAGGATAAATGCAGGGAATTCTCCGCTTGATGTTGACGCATACCCTTCAGGTGCTTGTGGTGTTACACCAAAAATTTCTGAAGAGCCAAGAGTATCTCTGTTTGCGAATCCAATTATATCTATACTTGCATTAGCAGAAGATTCTATAGATTTTATTATGTACACTTTGTCAGATGTGAATGTAGTCTCAGATACTTGCTCTCTTATCAATCCCTCTCTAATGCTGCTCTCTCCCATCGTAAATGAAGAGAGTACACTACCAGTAGAAAATCCATGTTGTGCTGCATCAACGCCAATTCCAGTAGGGTCAAACAAAAAGTGCCAGTTTCCAACTGGTTGATCTTTTATCCCATCTCCGTTCATCAATCGTTCAGTAAGAAGCTCACTAGCCTCACTAGATTTCATTGACAAACCTAACGCTGGAAAAAATCCTTCAATAGCAGAAATTGGTAAGTTAATTTCAACGTCACCATGCATTAGTGTAGAAATCACTACTGGTCCAAGAGCCCCAAATCCTCTCCAGTCTATGTCTATCAGCGTTGGCGAATTACCATCACCAGCTTTAATTACAAAATCTTGAATAACAGGTGTTAACACAATTTTGTAGTCTAGTGACGCATTACCGGTTCTTCCAGTAAAGGATACAAGATAGTCTAAATCCAAGTCAGTAATACGGGCTTGGCTACCCTTTGACGCCACATACGAATTCAACTTTGCAATTAGTGAATTCATACCAGTAGTAGACGAAGATGCAGTAAATTCAAGTTTGTCACTTTTTCCATTCATTACCTCAGCCACCTTTCCACCTTCCGAATAATCTATAACAATTGATCTTTGATACGTCATCTTAGCAACTGCAGTATCTGAATTAGGGTCTATTGTAACTTCTAGCTGAGATGATGCAAATGCAGGTGCTAAACTGCCTACTGCAATAACACTAACCAAAAATATCACTATGCTAAATCTTTTGAGAATCATAAAATCACACGTATTTTTTCACTAATTAACTTTATGAAAAAATGGCAAAAAAATGCCTAATGAAAAAGTAATATGGGTAGACATTTTTCTACTATAGCGTTCTGGAGAAAAAAAATTGATTACGATACTTGCTGGTGGGACTGGCTCTGTTAAACTCGTAAGGGGGCTAGCTTCTCAAAGGTCTGACATTAACGTGATATCAAATATAGGAGATGATTATTGGCTTTACGGTCTGTATATCTGTCCGGATATTGACACAATTGTTTACGGATTATGTGATCTGCTTGACCAAGACAAGGGCTGGGGTATCAAAAAAGACACGTTTGGATTTTTACGGCAAATGGAGATTTTTGGTGAAGAGACATGGTTTAGGATTGGTGACAGAGATACTGCCACGCATCTTACCAGAACTAACATGCTGAAGAATGGAAAAAGTATAAGCTACATTACTGAGTGGATGTGCAAAAAATTTGCAATTGAGAGTAAGATTATACCAGCTTCTGATAACACAGTGTCAACTAGAATTACAACAAACAAGGGTAAATTACATCTGCAGGAATACTGGGTAAAGTATCGCGGGATGGACACAATAGAAGGTATTGAATATGAGGGCATAGAAAAAGCTCGTCCTAATCCTGATGCTATAAGTGCAATTCATAACGCTGAACGTGTAATTATTGCTCCTGGCAATCCTCTAACCAGTATTGGTCCAATGATAATGATGAAAGGTATAAGAAAAGAATTAATAAAAAATAAACGTAAAGTGATTGCAGTAAGTCCAATTATCGGTACTAGTGCGGTTAGTGGACCTGCTGGAAAATACTTGGAGGCAGCAGGCGTTGAAGTGTCAGCATATGGTGTTGCAAAGTTTTATGCTGAAGTTTGTTCCAAGTTGGTCATTGATACCAAAGATCGTATACTAACAAAGAAGATCGAATCATTGAACATGGGCGTGTACGATACTAAAATCAAAATGATAAATAAAAAATCTGAAAATGCACTTGCATCATTTTTACTGAAACAAATACGCATATAGTTTGAAAACCTGTGCGATAATACCAGTAAAGACTTTTTCCGAGGCAAAAACAAGACTAGACATATCTAAAACTCAGAAGGAGGAAATATGCAAAGCTATGCTTGAGGAGGTTCTAATCACTGTATCAAAATCACGATCCATTGACAAGATCATTCTTGTATCAAAGGATGAGTCGGCTTTCAAACTAGGCAGGAAATTTAATACTGTAGAAATTTTTGATGACGAATCTGGTGTTAACCATGCAGTATATTTAGCGGATCAATATACTTTTGATAACAAATACGACTGTTCGGTTATATTTCCTCAAGATATACCTACAATGAAATCTTCTGATATAGATAATCTCTTGGGTTTTTGCAAATCTGAAAATTCTATAATAATTGTCCCATCCAGACAATTGAATGGAACTAATGCGTTAGTTAGACGTCCTACGAATATAATGGAGACACAGTATGACAGGGGCAGTTATACATTTCAATTAGATGCTGCAAATATAGTATCTCAAAAAGTATCTGTTGCATTAATTCGTAGAATAATGTTAGACATAGATGATGAACATGATCTTACATTCATGTTAAATCAAAATGAAAAACCAGATTTCTGTAAAGTGATTAGTAAGTTTTGTTGCTAATTATTTACTTGAGGATTATCTGGTTTGAATTTCTTTTTAGAAAATACGTAATTTAGTACTAAAACTGTAACGGAAATAACTCCAGTTACAATCAGAATTATTTCCATGGTATTTAGTAAGGAATTTGTAAATGCGCTCTCCACAGAAATATTGTTTATGTCCGCAATAATATACGCATAAGAAAAAATGAAATAGTTTGTTGCCCAGTGAATTAGAATCGCGGGAGCAAGTCCATACCTAAAATATACCCATCCAATGATGATTCCGCTGGAAGCCACTTGAGCAAATTTACCAGTGCTCCACGGTTCTCCTGAAATTATATGCGCAACACCAAAAAATATACCAATTATAACAATTAGTAATAACGCACTTTTTACATTCACATTATGAATATTTTGAAAAGGTCTCCATAACGACTTGGCAAGAAGTTTAAGTGAAAACTTGCGCGAATAAAATGTAAAAAGTGGAATCCCTATCAAGGCAACTCGAAAACCAAATTCTTCTATTATCGGAGCTAATGATACCCCAAAAAATTGTATCAGTTGGTTTGGTTCATTTGGTGGTTCAATGAAAACCCCAAAAAATTCTTGTACTGCTATAATAGAAGCTGACACTATTATCAAAACAGAAAACCATTTGACTGTTACAACTATGTAGTTATCTTGAATTTGATATTTTCCTTCAGAAACTATTGATTGTAAAGTCCTGACAAGATTTTTCTTTGGACCAAACATAGAAACAGCAAACAAAATCAAAAAAGTACACCATATTATAACAAACCCATCACCTAATTCAAATTCTATTGGAATCTCAAAACCTATTCCTGCAAGGAAAAGACTCAGGTTATCCATTGGATATTCATATGTAATATCATTTCCAATTTCCGAGTTAAAAACTAAATATGCACCAATAGGGAATGACAAGATCATCATGCAAAAAATAACTGAAATTAAAGCACCATGTGGTACTCCTAGTATTTGCAAAATTTTTTTTTGTGTAAACACTTTTTTTCTAATGCAGGTCTATTGATTCTTCAGCAAAGCCAAGCTTTACCAAAGTATCCTTAATTGTATCCCTATGGTCACCTTGCAAAAAGACATATCCGTCTTTAGCGGTACCACCACACGCATATTTACTTTTTAGTTCTTTGGCAACGTTTTCTAGATTGTTAATTTTAGGATCAAGACCTTCAATCATAGTTCCCTTTTTCTTAAAACGCCGAGTTTCAAGACGTATTATAATATGAGTATTATCTTTATCAAGTTCACCGCAGGCACATAAGTCATCAGGAAGTCCACACGTACTACAAATTACCGCCATTAGTTATCAATCTAATCTTCTCAATATTATTAAGCCTTGTCAGTATATGTGACAAAGTATATTATTAGATCCTATTGTTTTTTACAAACCAACATAATCGTATATCATGTCCAAAGATCTCATACAAAAAGCAGCTAAGATGGTTATTGATGGTGCTACTATACTTAGCGAACCATGTCCATATTGCAAGGGTGTAAGAGTTATGAAAGATGGTACTGCATTGTGTGTAAATTGTGGAAAAAAACCCGATCAAAAACCAATTAAAAAACGTGCTAAGATAAAAAAATCTAATATTGCGCTAAGTACACTTGAGAGAAAACTTGAAAAATTATCCCATCAGTTGGAAAAGGAAAACAATCCCACAAAACAACAGGAATTGATTAAAACTATAGATTCTCTGATAGGAGTTATGGCAAAATTAAAGACTAAATAACAAAAGTTTTTATTTTAATTTCCAGTTCTCATATCAATAATGGCTGATAAAAAAAATGCGCCACTCCCAGCATCTAGTGCTGGACTGTTGAGATTTTTTGAGGATGAAACAAAGGGATTTAAGATTGATCCAAGGATCGCCATTTCGATGCCGATAAGCATTATTGCAATTTCATGGGCGTTAGAATTTTTCATGGTTCCGTAGATAACATGTCCGATTCTAATGATATTCAGAATATTCATAAGAGATACACGTTTACGCTGATAAACCCAGCATCGTTTTACGTTTCGCTATTTTCCTCTGTTGGGATAGCTGTAATATTTTCAATTCTTGTTTTTTATAATTTTATTCAGAATTATGAAATATTTTATCACCTTCCAGCTGCAGTTGGTTTATTACTTGCAACACAATATTTGGATTCGCGTTTTACAAAGCATAAAGAATATTCAAAATCATTACACATGTCATTTTTTGGAAATATATTATGGCTGATCACTATTGTTGCTGGTATTTTAGGCGCTGTCATACTTTCTAAAGAACTTTCGTTGTATTACGTTGCTGTTGGCGTGTTCATATTTTCCAGTTTCAGAATTGGGATTATGACTACTACACTTGGTATTAGCCTAAAAAAATCATGTGTACTATGTTTTGTTCAACCACTAGCAATGTTTTTCGTTTTAATCCCTATTGATATGTGGTCTGTTCTATATCATGTTGAAACGTTAGCATTTGGAATGGTGTTTTTAGCTGTAGCTGTTTTTTGGTCATATTTTACAAACAGATCTGGGTTGCCTGGAATAAAAAGCACGCACAAGTTGTTGCAGGCATATCTACAATCAGTTTCACAAAACGATCCAACTGATATGGAATCAATAATTCTTGAAACTGCAAAGCCGTCACAAATTTCCACGTCTCAAATCCGCTTCTTTACGGATGAAAACAAAAATGACTTTCGTATGATACTTCCTGACCTCCATCCAGGTCCGTTTCACCCGGTTGGTGGTAGTGATATCCCGCATCAAATCTACAAAACTATGAATTCATCTGCAATGATACTACACAGTGTATCAGATCATTCACTTAATCTACCATCA
>JOTC01000011.1:0-18612 GCA_000746705.1 Marine Group I thaumarchaeote SCGC AAA799-O18
AAAATAATTTCAATGATTCCAAAAAAGGCAAAATCTGTTTACGTTGGAAGAGCAGTAGGTGACAATTACAACCATCAGGATGATACAAATGAGCTTATGGTTGAGTATGCAAAAATGAAACGCCATGTTGTCAGACTAAAGGGTGGGGATCCAATAATCTTTGGACGTGGCGGTGAAGAAGCAGAATATTTGAAAAGGAATAAGATAAAATTTGAGATTGTTCCTGGTATTACGTCGGGAATTGGCTCTGCAACCTATGCCGGAATTCCACTGACGCACAGAAAATTTGCGTCATCTGTTGTATTTGTAACTGGTCATGAAGATTTTGAAAAAAAGAAAGAAGACGTAAGATGGAAAAAGTTAGCAAAGTCAACTGATACGATAGTGATTATGATGGGTTTAGGAAGGATCAGCTTAATTTGTGAACAGCTATCAGCTGGTGGAATGGAAAAAAATATGCCAGTTGCTGTTATTCAGGATGGAACTACGACAAAACAAAAGATGGTTATTGGAACAATTTCAAACATTGTACAAAAAGTGAAGCAATCAAAAATAAAGGCGCCATCAATAATTATAATAGGAAAGGTTGTTAGTCTTTCAAAAACAATCGGATGGAGAAAAAAATGATTAAAGGAAAAACTATAGCAATTACGCGTTCAAAAGATGATTCATAAGAATTTATTGATCTGATTACTAGGGAAAACGGTAACGTACTGCCGCTTCCAACAATAGAGATAGTTAGCAAGGGTGAAAAGATAGTTGACGAGTTTCTAACTGCACTTGAAAATAATGATCCTGATTTTTCTGTGTTTATGAGTTCCAAGGCTGTCTCTCTTCTCTTTGATACTGCGAAGAGTGTGGATAAATTTGAAAAATTACGGTTGGCGGTGGCAAATACAACTGTAATTGCAGTCGGTCCCAAAACAAGGTCTGTTTTAGAAAAAGAAAATGTTAAGGTTGCTCACATGCCACAGAGATATTCTTCAGTTGGTATAGGTGAGGTAATTACAAAACTAAATGCAGTTGGAAAGAAGGTCATTGTTCCACGTAGTGGGGCATCCACGCCCTTCTTGAAAGATCTTTTAGAAAAAATTGGTCTGTCCGTAATTGAACTGTATTTGTATGATATCTGTACGTTTAGTGATACGTCACAATGGAACGAGTTTCGTAATCTTTTTTCACAAAACAAGGTTGACGGAATTATCTTTACCAGTGCATCCTCAGTTAATGCCTTCTTTGAGATCATGACAAAAGATCGTGATGAAAAAAAACTTGTTGAGATGTTACAGAAAACAACAATTGTTTCAATTGGACCATTCACATCTGATGAGTTAAAAAAATTCCAAGTCAAAAATATCATAGCTGACGTTCATACGGTTCCAGGCTCTGTTGAGGCAATGGATAAAGCGTTTTCATTAGCTGAAGCTATTTAGGATTCCCTAAATTTACACGGATTTTTATACAATATACTGTACAACGTTGTTATGACAACTGAAGACCTTAAGATGGATTATTCCAAGTATGACTTTAAGGACTCCACTGAGATGTATGTTCATCTTAGCAAAAAGGGTCTGACAAAGGATACTGTTAGGGAAATTAGTCAACTTAAAGATGAACCACAGTGGATGCTTGATTTCAGGCTTAGAGCATATGATGTCTTCATGAAAAAACCAATGCCACAATGGGGTGGTGATCTAAATAAAATTGATTTTCAAAATATTTACTATTATGCTAAAGCTTCCGACAAGACAGAAAAAAACTGGGATGACGTTCCAGAGGATGTTAAAAATACGTTTGATAAACTTGGCATACCGGAAGCGGAGAAAAAATTCCTTGCTGGCGTCGGTGCACAGTATGAATCTGAAGTTGTATATCACAATCTAAGAAATGACTTGGCAAAACAGGGGGTTTTGTTTTTAGATACTGACACAGCACTAAAGGAACAACCAGAAATTTTCAAAAAATACTTTGGTAAGATTATTCCACCTGAGGATAACAAATTTTCAGCACTAAACAGTGCTGTATGGAGCGGTGGCTCATTCATCTACATTCCTCCAGGTGTTAAGGTTGACATGCCATTGCAGGCTTACTTTAGAATTAATGCAGAAAATATTGGTCAGTTTGAAAGAACTCTGATTATTGCTGATGAGGGCTCAGAAGTTCATTATATTGAGGGGTGTACTGCGCCAGTTTATTCTTCAGAATCATTACACTCGGCTGTAGTGGAGTTAATTGCACACAAGGATGCAAAATTACGCTATACAACAATACAAAATTGGAGTAACGATGTTTACAATCTGGTAACAAAACGCGCATATGCATATGAGGGTGCTACTGTTGAATGGATTGATGGAAACATAGGAAGCAAGCTAACTATGAAATATCCAGGAATATACTTGATGGGTAGAAAGGCATATGGCGAAACATTATCCATTGCATTTGCAGGCAAGAACCAGCACCAAGATACTGGAGCAAAGATGGTTCATCTCGCACCTGATACTACTTCCAAAATAACATCAAAGTCGGTAAGCCGTGCAAATGGACGCTCTACATACAGAGGACTGTTGCGAGTAAGAAAAGGCGCAACAAACGTGAAGTCTACTGTTAGGTGTGATGCTTTACTATTAGATGACACGTCAAAGACAGATACATACCCATACATGGAGATCAACCAAGAGGATGCCACAGTTACACATGAGGCAACTGTAGGAAAGATTGGTGATGAGCAAATTTTCTATTTAATGAGTCGTGGTTTCTCAGAAGAAGAGGCCTTATCATTGATTGTAAACGGGTTCATGGAACCTTTTACAAAAGAACTTCCAATGGAATATGCAGTAGAACTGAACAGGCTCATTAAATTAGAGATGGACAACTCGGTAGGTTAGTCTAAAAAGTCTCAATGATTAACAATGTCACAACTTACTTTATCATCCATTGATTCTTCACTTGTTGAGCAGATTTCAGCCAAAAATAACGAACCTAATTGGCTAAAGGAATACAGAAAAAACTCTCTTTCAGTTTATCACGATTTACCGCAAGAGGTTTCACCATTATACAATAAGTACACTGATGCAAGAAGAATGAATCCAGAACAGGTATCATTATCTGTAGATTCTGACTCTTCAATACCAGATTTTTTAACTAAAAGATTGGATGAGATTAAAAATGATACCAGTATAGTTCAAATCGGTTCTAATATCTATTCAACAAATGTTCAAGATGAACTGAAATCAAAAGGTCTTATCATCTCTTCAGTAGACGATGCGTTACAGAATTATTCCGAGTTAATAAAAAAGACACTAGAGGATACAAACTCCAAAGAGGACAAGTATACAGCGCTGAACAACGCAGCATTTAATTCAGGAATTTTTGTCTACATTCCGCAAAACACCACCATAGATAATACAATTCATTTGATCTCATGTTTGTCCTTGGATGGAACATCAACAATATCTCGAAATATCGTTGTAGCTGAAAAAAATTCGCAGGCTTCTATAGTGCAAGAACTCTATGCTCCAAAAACTTCAAAGCAACAGGCATATCTTGAACTATTAAACACTCACGCGGCGGAAAATACCAAATTGACATTTACAACATTACAAATAATGGATCAAAGCACTGTTAACTTTTCTACAAGAAGTTCGTCTCTTTCTCAAGATGCTAAAATAAACTGGTATCTTGGTTTATTCGGATCCATGTTATCACGATATAGAATTGACTATCATCTTAATGGAACAGGTGCTTCTGTAAACGATGCGGAAGTGGTTTTTGGTAACAATGACCAGTCATTTGATCTAAACACGGTTGTTAACCACAACGCACAATCCACTGAGGGAAAAGTTGTTGAAAAATCAATCCTGAAAGATACCTCAAAATCATTGTTCAAGGGAATGATTAGAATCAATGAACAGGCTGCACACTCAAATTCATTCTTGTCAGGGCGTTCTATCCTGCTTAGCAAGGGCGCTAAATCAGATTCAATACCAGGACTTGAAATTCTTACCAATGACGTCAAGGCAACTCATTCTGCGTCAGTCGCTCAGTTGGATGACGAACAAATTTTCTATCTAGGTACACGTTGTCTTAGTTATTCTGAGGCAGAGCGCATAATTGTTGAAGGATTCCTAGAACCACTTTCTAGAACAATGTCTTATCAAGTAAGAGCCTGGATCACAAACATTATTGAATCAAAATGGATGAACAAAGAACTAACAATTAACATGGACGAATATCTAAAATCTATCGTTGAAGTTGAGGAGACACGCTATAACGAGAATGAGGAAGTTGAACAGCACTACAAGTATAGATAGAGGTGATTGATCGATGCAAAGTATTACAAATTCACTCGACATGCAATGCAGACCTGATTTTCCCATATTGGAAAGGAGAGTTAGAGAAGATAAAGCCTTAGTATATTTGGATAATGCAGCAACTACTCAAAAACCAATTCAGGTTATAGATGCAATTACTAATTATTACAAAAAACAGAATTCCAACATACATAGAGCGGTACATGCTCTGGCGGAAGAATCCACAGAGGCATTTGAAGTAACCAGGAGCAAAATTGCAGAATTTCTAAATGTTGCAAATAGCGAGGAGATAATTTTTGTAAGGGGAACAACAGAGGCTATCAATTTAGTTTCTTATGCGTGGGGAAGAGATAATGTACAAAAAGGCGACATTGTTGTGACAACTGAGTATGAACACCACTCAAACATTGTTCCGTGGCAAATACTCGCAAAGGAAAATGGTGCGGAACTCAAATACATCGATATTGATGATAATGGCGAATTAATGTTAGAACAACTTGATGAACATCTTGCAACGGGTAAGGTAAAACTAGTTGCTATTAGCCACGTTTCAAATGTTCTTGGAACAATAACTGATGTTAAAGAAGTTATAACGAAATGCAAAAATGCTGGAGCAAAAATTCTGATTGATGGTGCACAGGCAGTTCCACACATGAAAGTAGACATTGGCAACCTAGGATGTGACTTTTATGCCTTTTCGGCTCACAAAATGTTAGGTCCAACAGGTGTTGGCGTTCTATGGGCAAGAAAGGAATTACTAGAAAATATGAGACCTTTCCAAGGCGGTGGAGATATGATAAGGGAAGTTCACAAACAAGAAACCATTTACAATGATCTTCCATACAAGTTTGAGGCTGGAACACCTAATGTGGCCGATGTTATTTGTTTTTCAGCTGCAATTGACTATCTTACAAAAATAGGAATGAATAATGTTAGAAACCACGAGATTACGTTAACAAAATACGCGTTAGAAAAAATGTCTAAAGTTAAAGGCTTGGTAATTTATGGTCCTAAGAATTCTGATAAACAAGGAGGTGTCATCTCATTCAATTTCAAGGATGTTCATCCTCATGACGTTGCAACTATAATTGACAAAAATGGTGTTGCGATAAGATCAGGACATCACTGTGCACAAGTCTTGATGGAGAAACTTGACGTTGCGGCTACTAACCGCGTCAGCTTTTATATTTACACCACAATGAAAGAAGTAGACACTCTCATTGACTCACTTGAGGAGGTTGCTAAGGTGTTCAAATTATGAGTGGAGATCCTATCTATACAGAAATGATAATTGAATATTCTAGAAACCCTTCAAATTTTGGTAAGATAGAAAACCCTCATATTCATAGGCATGATAGTAATCCACTTTGTGGTGATAGTATTGATTTGTATGCTAACATTGATGGTTCTAAAATTTCCGAGGTAAAATTTGATGGTAAGGGTTGTGCGATATGTATGGCATGTACTTCAGTTTTAACTGAAATGATTCAAGGGAAAAACCTAGATGAAATAAAAAATTTCAAAAAGGATGATCTACTGGCAGAACTTGGCTTAGAGCATCTTATCAAAACTAGTCCTGTACGAATCAAATGTGCCTTACTTTCTTTAAAGGCACTGAAACATGGAATTTATTCTTATTTTGTTGAAAAAATGAATGATGTAGAGGCTGCGGGAAACTTAAAAGAAGAAGCTGCATCTCTTTACTAGCATGGTTGATTCATCGCCTATTACAACTAGTATTAGAAAAGTAATTTTTGAAAATTTTAACGATGTTGATCTAAAATTCAACAATGATCAAATTTTTGAAATTTTAAAGCAAAATGAAATGATTGATCAGTCTTTGGCAATAGACGATATAGAAGTACACTTTAAGGAATTATGTGATAAGGAAATTTTGCGTAACATAGCTCAGAATTTTACTACGCAGTGGTTTAAACTGTTTGAATTAATTGAGAAAATTCAATGTAAGTCTTGTAAAAATGAAAGTTATTTGATATTATCTGAAAATAAGATATGCCAAAAACAAAACTGTGGTATTACACTTTAGGTCTGAATTTTTTTGCTGATTCCTCAAGAGATTGAATCATTGGTAACTTGGTACCTGTTAGATAACGGACTAATGCACCACCAGCAGTACTAATATGAGTTATTTTTTCCGCTAAACCAAATTTTTTTAATGCAGAAGTAAGATGACCACCACTAACTATTGTTGTCGCCATAGAATTTGATACAGCCTCTAACAGTGTCTTCGTACCATAATCAAAACCATCTTTTTCAAAAAATCCGGCTGGACCGCTGATAAAAACAGTTCCAGCTCCAGAAATAATTTTACTGTAATGTTCAATGGTTTTTGGACCTAGATCAAATATTTGATCATCTTTGTTTAATTCTCTAATGTCCAACTCCACTCTCTTTCCGTTTTGTTCTATTGCGACATCTACAGGTGTTGAAAAAACATCAGGATATTCGCCTATTAACGAGTGTGCATCTGCAACTATTTCATCTTCTCTATTTATCCCAAGAGAGGATTTTATCCTACCTTGTGCCCTTAAAAATACACTGGCAATCAACCCTGTAAGCAAAACATTTTCTGCCCTTCCATTTTTTATTAGTAATCGTATTGCCTCAAGCCTGTCATCAACCTTCTTACCTCCCAGGATTATCACGTGAGGAGCTTTTGATACAGACATGATTTCATCCAGTTTTTTAATCTCTCTTTCTACAATTCTTCCCGCACATACTGGAAGTATATTTGAAAAGCCAACAATTGATGGATGCGCCCTATGAGCACTTGGAAATGAATCCAAAACACAAGCATCAAATAATTTTGCTAATCGCTTTACCATTATCGTCTTTTCAGCATCAGAATTAGTAAACTCGTAATTTTCTTCTGCGCACAATCTAAGGTTATCAAGCAGTAATATTTCGCCATCATTTAATTTTTTTATCTCATTTTGAGCAGCAGTGCCCATGATATCGTCAATATATTTGATTTTTCTGTCTACAAGTCCTTCAAGCACCTTGGCATGTTTTTCCATACCAATGTAGTCTGTATTACCAACTCTTCCCTGATGCGATGCCATGACAATTTTGGAATTTTTCAGCGAATCGATTGTTTCAACTGTCTCCTCAATCCGTTTTGTGCCAGAAATATCCAATGTTTCAGGATCTATAGGGCAATTCATATCCACTCGTAAAAAAACCGTTTTTCCTTTAAAGTCAAAATCATCAATAGTTAGAAATCTCATAATATTTTCTCTTTTGACTTAGGTTAAAATTCTTTAGTACATAACCATCATACGGCAAAATTAAAAATGATCGTCAATGAACATCCTTAATTGAAAAACTTAATCTTTGAGACACGTTCGCGTGGATTTGTTCTACTAGTAGTAGCATTTTTAATCATAACCTCTTTGGTATATACTCAAACTACCCAGCAGTTTGACGATTCATCCATAGCATATTTTCAATCTATCTCAGGTAACCCACAACTGGATATCACTATGTGGATTTTTACTGAAATTGGTGGGATAATTCCAATAATGATCTTCTGTTTTGTAATGTTTGTATGGCGAAAAACCAGACGAATGGGCCTTATATTGTTGCTGGCTGTCTTGGTTGGAACAGTAGCATCTGGATATTTGAAGGATTATGCTGTTGAACGTCCAAGACCGGATCTTGAATATTTGGGCAGTGAATTACCACTTGAGATAGAAAGTGATACAACTGTTTTGGGCGGCAAAGGTTCCTTTCCGTCAGGACATGTAACACGTGCTGCTGTGATTGCATTTGTTTTAGGGTTAGCTCTATCAGAAAGATTTCCACGCGGCTGGGTTCTTTTATGGATTTTTCCAGCATGCATGGCATTAAGCAGGATCTATTTGTTACAGCATTACCCAATGGATGTGATTGGAGGGGTTTTGTTCGGGGTCATAATAGCTGATATTCTTGCAAGCAAGCTTAAGCTTTCTTCATTCACAGATAATTTAAAGACCTAATTCTTGTACAACCTTGGAACTTGCAAGAACAATTGCATAATGTTCCTTGTCATGGTAATATGTCCAATATTTTATGTCTCTCTCCTGACCAGCTTTTCTCAAACCAGCACTCACAGATGTTGTTATTATATATCCAATTCGTTTTGCCGTTTTCTTTGGTTCCTTTGGCATCAAAACTTTGAATCCTTTTTTTTCCTTGTAAAAACCAATTCCCACCATTTCTTCAGCAGCATCGTAGGCATCCTTTTCATCTTTCAGGTCAAACGTCTTTATGATTGGTATAGTTTCAATGTCGGTTTTTTCCATACTAGAATATTAATTAGACATTTTACTATTAATATAGATGAAGGCTTCATTTGCAGCAGGTTGTTTTTGGCACGTCGAGGAGATATTTAGAAAAACTAGTGGTGTAAAATCAACGCAAGTAGGTTATAGTGATGGAACAACAAAAAATCCCACATATGAAGATGTATGCACAGATACCACTGGACACGCTGAAACTGTTGAGGTTGATTACGATCCCCAAGAAGTTTCGTATGAAGAATTACTAAAGATTTTTTGGAGCAATCATAATCCGACTACACTGAACAGACAGGGACCTGATATAGGCAAACAATATAGATCTGTCATATTCTTTCATACGCCAGAACAGGAAAAAGCAGCAATGGAAATGAAAGAAAAACTTAACCCCATAGCAAATGAAAAATTTCATAGTGATATAGTCACAGAGATTAAACCAGCATCAGACTTCTATAGAGCTGAAGAATATCACCAGCAGTATTTAGCAAAATCTTCATAAAATGATTATTTGTATTTTTAATACTAACTAGGATTTACTTCCATTTTTCCATTTCTGGATTTGTTCAGTTGGACTTCATTCCTAAAAGTTGTTGTGTATCCATTTTCAATTGCAACTTGATCCCCATTCTTCACTTTCTGAATGTCGTCGCCCCAAATTGTGAACTTGATTCTTCCAGAATCATCTTCTAGATATGCATCACAGACTTGGGTCTCTCCGTATTTTGTATTTACAGTCCTAGGTTCCCCCTTATCTGTAATCTTTGCCGTAATGTTTATTCCAGTTCTCATTTGTTTTGCTTCTTCACATGTTGTCATAGCAAAATCTCTATTTCTTCAATTAATAACTTTTTTTAAATGTTCTAAAGCAGTTATGGTGCAGGGGTATCGAAGCCCGGCCAACCGAGAAGGACTCAAGATTTTGGCAATGGGCCATCCTTTCCCTTAGGGGTTCGTGGGTTCAAATCCCACCTCCTGCATTTTAGTTTCAAAAGAAATTTTTACAGCCTAATATTTTCTTAAGAGTTTTAGAGTGTCTAATCTTTCTATAAATTATGACTGATATCTTTGAAACAATCATAGAATATTCCTATCTTGGAATATTCTTTTTATTGATTGCAGTAAATGCAGCGCCGATTTTAATGCCGCCTACTTGGATTATTCTTTCATCATTTTTTGCATTAGATGCTTCACTCGATCCAATTCTATTGGCAATTGTTGGAGCAACTGGGGCTACAATAGGCCGATTCTTTTTAAAGCATATAAGCGGTTTTTTCCGAAGATTTGTGGGCAAAGAACAGGAATCAAATTTAGACGCTATAGGCAATTTTCTAAATCGTAAAAAATTTGGATATACGTTGACATCTTTTCTGTTTGCCGCAACACCACTACCCAGTAATATGCTGTTTGTTGCGTATGGCATGATGAGAGCAAAAAGTATTGGGCTCTATATCGGATTTTGGTGTGGTAGACTTGTTTCTTACTACATAATGATTACAATAAGCAAAGCTGTACTTACACCATTTTTACAATTATTCGAAGATAGAATAATTGGTATCATCGCAGCGGATATAGTTGGTATAGGTTCAGTGATATTTTTTACCTGTATTAATTGGCGGGTCCTGCTGTTTGAACGAAAATTAAGGTTTGTTAGACCAAGATTATGGCGGATTTGAAGAAGTTTTATCCATAATCAACATATCTGTCATATCGTTTTTCAACCTCAGGATTTTTTCCAGCATTTATCTTCTGCAGTTCTACGGCATTTCGTTTTTTTAAATAATTGATAATTTCTTCAAAATTCTTTTCCTTTGGATATACACTTAACAAAGGATCTAACATTTTGAAATATTCAGATACTTTCTCTCTAAATTCTTCTCTTGTTGGATTTTTAATTTTGTTTAGTCGAAACCAGATAGTTGCCCAACTACAACCTATTACATGTGGCAATAAATCAAAAGCGGATTGTATCTCAAAGCGTTGATCGTCTCTCATGGACTATCATGAATTAATTTTGCGCCCGACTTGGCGAAATATGTAACGATGAAATCCGCACCTGCCCGCTTGATAGAAGATAGAATCTCATTTATTATTTGGTCTTCCTTGATCCAGCCCTGGTTAGCTGCAGCCTTTACCATTGCATACTCACCCGAAACGCTGTATGCTGAAACTGGAATATTGAATTTTTTCTTAGCCTCTGCAATTAAATCTAGATATGACAGCGCAGGTTTTATCATCACTATATCCACGCTCTCCTCAACATCTGCCTCAACTTCTCTCATTACTTCGTGTGGGTTTGTAAATGGAACTTGGTATGTTTTTCTGTCACCAAATTGTGGTGCACATTCTGCTGCATCCCTAAATGGTGAATAAAATGAGGAACTGTGTTTTGCTGAATGTGACATTATGATCACATCTTTAAAACCTGCATCATCCAATCCCTTTCTTATAGCATAAACCTGACCATCCATCATTGCAGATGGAGAAACTACGTCAACACCTACTTTTGCTTGACTAACAGCAATCTTGGTTAAAGTCTCTATACTCAAATCATTGTCTATCTTTTTGTCATTAATTATTCCACAATGACCTGAACTAGTATATTGACATAAGCAAACGTCAGCCATGATCGAAATTTTATCACCAAAATTAGTTTTTATTTCTGAGATTGCTCTTTGGACAATACCATCATCAACAAATGCAGAAGTCCCTTTTTCATCTTTTTGTGAAGGAATACCGAACAACATGACAGCTGGAATTTTTAAATCAGAAATATTTTGTACTTCGTTTGTAACCTCTGACAAAGGTAACCTTACAATATCTGGCATGGAATCTACTGGATCTACTGGTTTCTTTTTTTCTAATCCCTCTTCTACAAAAATTGGACAGACTAGATCATTTGTAGACAGTCTAACCTCTTGTACCAAGTTTCTTATGTTTTCATTAATTCTTAATCGCCTCAATCTTTTTGAGGGAAATGACGTCATGGTAAAAATCTGATAACATGTAATATAATCTTAGATTACTATCGCTATTCCTTTTTCTTATAATTAAATAATTTACTTGCTATATCCAGCAATTCAGGATTTCCTTGCTCGGAGGCTTTTCTTAAATTATTCATAGGTGCAGAAACAATGCTTTCTACCACAGATTTTGTCAGCTCGTCAATAATTTTGATTCTTTTTTCGTCTGTCTCACCTAACATTTGGAGCGCCTTCCGCAATTCCTTCATCCTAATCGAATCTGCATTGGTAAATACATCCTTCACTAAGGGTTCTGCGTCAAGCCGTTTCATTGTAGCCTCAATAATTGGAACCTCTTCGCTAATTATATTTTCCACCGTGGAAACTTTATTCCTTCTCTTTTCCATGTTCTTATCTATCATTTCAGCAATTTGATCAATGTTCATTAATTTAATTCCAGGAATCGTGGCTACTTTTTCATCTACAGTTCTGGGATTTGATAAATCTAATATCATTGTTCCAGTCTCCTTATTTTTCATAGCGTCTTTCATCCTGTCAAATGAAACCAAGAAGTACGGCGCAGTGGTGGCTACAAAGATTATTTGATAATTACTAAACCCTGAAAGGACATCCTCAAATTTTATAGGTTTTCCACCCAACGTTTGAGAAAACCCAATAGATCGTTCAAGAGTTCTGCTAGTTACATTGAAGGCATAGCCTCTTTTCTTTAGGGATTTGGCAACCATTGTTGCAGCTTCACCTGTGCCGATAAGCAACACGTGTTTTGATTTAATATTGTCAATATTTTCCTCTGCAAGTTTGACCGCCATTGAACCGAGTGATATTCCTCCCCTACCAATTCCGGTAGAATTTCTGATGCGGGTACCAATTCTGATAGATCTTTCAAATAATTTGTTCAGTCTTTTACCTGATGCCTTTGCATCTCTTGCTAGCGAAATTGATTCTTTAATTTGTCCAAGAATTTGTTCTTCCCCAACAACTAATGATTCCAGACCGGATGTGAGTTTTAACAGATGTTCATAGGCATCCTTGTTCTCACATACTTCGAGAGTGTCCTTGAATGCATTATCTTCCAGCCCAGTAAGTAATGCCCATGTGTTTTTGATTTCGTCAACATTATGGTTATCTGACGTAGCAAACAGTTCAATCCTGTTACATGTCTGAATTATTACACATTCTGAAACGCTAGAATTTTTCTTGAAAGCTAAGCATGCATCAGGCATATCTTTGAAGGCAAATTTCTCTAAAACATGGATTGGTGATTTCCTAAAAGTTACTCGAGCGTTTATGATATTTTGTTTCATGACCATTCCCTAAGCATTTTTTTTACACGTCCCTGTGCCATTTTGTATTTTTCTTCTTTTAATAATCCTTTTACACGCTTGTCATTCATTACTCCATATAGGAATTTTTTCCGATCTATCTGTGTTGAAAGCACTTGTTTTGCCTCCAACCTTGCGAATTTCTGCAGTTTGATCTGATAGATGTCCTCGCTTGAGATATTTTTCTTCAAGAAAGATTCTACTTTTAATTTGATCTTTCTTGCCATGGCTGGACTGCTTCCACCAGTTGACACTGCAACCTGTACTGTGTCTGCGATGTTGATTACCGAAGGGTGTGCAAAGTCGCTAATCTCAGGATCATCTGATGCATAGGCATATGATTTCATCTTTCTAGCCTTCTCAACAATTTTTCTGTTCAGTGCCCTATCAGTGGTAGTAGCCATGACCAGATATGGTTTGTATTTTGAAAGAAATCTTGCATCATTTAGTTTGATTTTTTTAAATTTGATTTTTCCCTGCTTGGCATGCTTCTCAATTTGGGAATTAGACTTGTTGCTTATCACAAGAATTTGACAGTCTTGTGTTTAAAGCGAATTAACTTGAGCCAACTACGATGACAAGGTTTCCCTTTAGGTGAAGATCAACAATCAACACTCAGGCACACCATAGATGTTATTTATAGATTCTAGAAAGCCAGTTACATTTTTTAATTGATACTAAAGATCTGGAGTAATGTCTAATATGGATAAACTTGATACTGAAATTCTAAACGAGATACAGTGGACGTTTCCATTGGTTGCCAAACCATTCGATGTAATTGCAAAGAAATTTGAAATTTCACCTGATGAAGTAAAGGACAAACTGATTCAGCTGAAGAGAAAGGGTGTACTGAGACAGCTTAGTGCAATCTTTGACACAAGGAAGTTAGGTTACACCAGTTCACTGGTTGCAATGGAGATTGAGCCTGACAAGCTGGAACACGTTGCACATCAAATCAACAAGCATCCAGGCGTAAGCCACAACTATGAAAGAGAGCATGAGTTTAATCTCTGGTTTACTTTGGCTGTTCCTCCAGGCTCTGACTTAGAAAAGGAACTAGAGAAATTTTCAAAGTTGGATGGAATCAAGAAAACAAGAATGCTTCCTACGTTACAACTGTTCAAGATTGGAGTTAAGCTGGATATGGTTGATGACAAAAAGCACGAGGTAAAGCCATCCGAAGAAAAGAAAAAAATTACTGATGTAAAGTTTGTTGCAACTGAGGAAGACAAGGAGTTCATCAGAGAATTACAGAAAGATATGGAGATAGTTGACAGACCTTTCCAAAAGGCTGCAGAAAATCTGGGAATGACAGAGGATCAAATTTTTGAAAAGCTACATCATTACGAAGAGATTGGAGTTATGCGAAGGTATGCAGCAATTTTACGTCACAGGGAAGCTGGCTTTACTGCCAACGGAATGATTGTTTGGAAAGTTCCGAAAGAACGAATCAGTGAAGTTGGAAACAAGCTTGGCGCTTTCCCACAGGTAAGCCATTGCTATGAAAGACCGGTGTATCCGGACTGGCCATATAATGTGTTTTCAATGATTCATTGCAAATCTTTTGACGAGGCTGGAGAAGTTGCTGGACAGATTCAGAAACAAATCAACGTTGACGAATACAAAATTCTGTTTAGTGCAAGGGAATTCAAGAAGACAAGAGTAGAGTATTTTGTCGAGAGTGATTTCAGTTTAGAAGAAAAAATCCCTGCATAGAAGATCATATTTATCTAAATCTATACTAGATGTGATTATTGACTAAGCCATGGATTCCGGAGCCCTATGGTCATCCGAGAAACAAAACAACCTGGAAACCCTTTGCTTCTAAAACTGAAGACAAAAGATGGGAAAAAGAACAAGGTAAATGTCAAGGATATAAAAAAAAATGTAAAAAACAACTGTCAAAAGCAAAGAGAAACTTCGATTTTGATCATAGAATGGGTAATGATGATATTAGTTTTCGAAACTGTCAATTATTATGCCTTGAATGCCATCGTGCAAAGACAAAGGCTGAGGCACGTAAACCAGAAAGACGATCTAAGATTAGCAAGACAAAGAAACGTAACGAAGCACGAAAACCACCATCATTAAAAAAACAATCAAGAAGTGAATTTAAAGTGCCTAAAATTCCGTGGAAGTAGTATTCTAAGTTAGAATTTCTTTAATTTTCTCTAATACTCTTTTTTGGCTTTCAAGAATCTCAATAATTGATTCCTTATCAGGCGAGTCCTTGGAGGCAGCGTATTTTTTGAGATTTGTATTGGTTCTTACAAGAAATGAGTCAATGAACGTTGCAGCCTTTTTGATTTTTTCTTCATCGTTCATAATATCAGTCCGTATCTTTAGATGGTCTAGCAATATCACGTAAATCCTTTACAAGAAGCCGTAAGCAACGTCTGCAACACCACCAATACCTGCCGTTGCATTTTGGCTCATCATCCATAACGTTCTCAGATAATTCCTATTGATTAAATTTTAGTCCCTAAGAAATTATGGAGTATTAGCCTGCCATTCGCTTGTTTGTAGATACAAAATTATGCCTGAGATGATAAACGCAGCTATTATTGCGATTCCTCGTAAATTAACAATTTTTTCCTCATCTTCATCATCCTCATCTGTCATAATGTCTTAGGATGATTCTAATTGATTAAATTTTATCTACTGAACTGTAGCCTTTAGTTCATAGGGAGATTCTTTCCACCAGCTGTTATACAAATCGTCAATCTCTTTCATGTCAGAACTGTTGATGTAGTTTCCATCAGACATTGCGGCAAATTTTTCGATTTCCTCCTCGCTGATGACTGTTGGCAATACAGATGAGATTGGATTCTTTGAGATGATGAACTTTATTGCAAGTTCTATGATGCTAAGATCATTTCTTTCCGCTATTGGGCGGAGCTGCTCCACTTTTTTCAGTGATGCCTTAATCCATTCGCCCTTACGAACGGAGCGATGGTCCTTTTCGTCAATCTTTGTATCTGCATCAACCTTGCCGGTCAGTATTCCTGAGGCATCTGGAACTCGAACTAGTATGCCAACGTCCTTCTCTGCGCCCCTTTCAATAAGCTCGTTACCCGGTGTCTGCTCTAAAATATTGTAAACTGTTTGTACTGCACTGACATTTTTCCTTTCCATAGCCTCAATTCCTTCTTCCGTCCAGCCGATTGCAGGACCTAATGCTACTTGGTATGTTTTGATCTTTCTGTCACCAATCAAGCCATCAAGCGTTTGGAAGATTGTATCATCGTGAATATGTCTCAGTTTTGGATTGTGTAAACCATAAACATCGATATAATCAGTCTGTAATCTGGTTAGGCTGTTTTTTAGTGCATTGTTTGTGAACTCTGCATCAAACCTTTGTGGCAGTTCCTTGTGACCAATCTGATCAACGTTTTCAAAATCATAGCTGTACTTTGTTGAAATGACAACTTCATTGCGCATTCCGGAAAAAACTTCCCCTATCAGTTTCTCACTTTTTCCCTTTCCATACATGTCGGCGGTTTCAAAAAAGTTGATTCCAACGTCATATGCTTTCTTGAGCATTCTTTTTGCCTCGTCTTCCTCAATCTCTTTTCCCCACCAGTTTAGCGCTATTGTCCACGCGCCAAATCCGATCTCAGAAACTTTGATTCCACTTTTTCCTAATTTCTTGTATTTCATTATTATTTCTCTTTAGTATACGTCAGTCCAACCATTTTTTCCTGACAGTGGTGTACCTCCAACAATATCACTAAACTCTTCGATTTTTGCATCTAGTTTTTCATGGATCAAAACTGCATCGTTATTTTCTATAGATTCTATCAGCAACCGAGTATTAGATGCATCTTGTCCTTCCCATTCTTGTAAATCTATCCATGATTTACATCCGTTATATTCAGGCAATACAGGAATTTCAAACCCCGGTACTTTATAGACTTTCAAAAACAATACTTTCATTGGTTTTTCAGGAAGCCATTCAATTCTTTCCTTGACATAAGAATCACTCAATATGTGAAACCGTGACAGTTCATTTATTGTGTCTTCAGAATGAATGTTATTTTCATATACAACTCTAGCCCAACAATCCAGCATGTTAAATCCATCACTTGGTTTGTTGGATAAAGCATTGTCCAAATGTTTATGAAATTCTGGTTTGATGTGTTTCTTTTCTTGATGTTCAAAAGTTGGAAATAAAAAAAATCTGCTCCTTTTATCACCGACTACAAAGCCGGATGAATCTTCTAGAATTCCTCCTTTTCTCAAAAGTACAGTTTGATCTCCAGCTTTCAGTGCATTAACAATACTTGCCCATTCCTTTAATGTGGGCGGATATTTTGTACGCAATAACATCATCCCAAGCTTGTAATTATTGGAACTATATCCTTTTTCACGCAAGTAATCATTGGTGTGTCAACTGCAACATGTGCAGATACTGGAGTCTGTCTTAGATCCATGATTAGGTTTTGAAAGTCACGTAAATCATCACACTCAAACGCTAGCATGAAATCCTGATCACCTATTCCAAATGAATATGTTGTATTCAGCGTAACCTGAGGGTATTTCTCACTTACATTGATGTGTTGATCCATCATTTTCTGTCTTTGTTCTTGTGGTAAGAGATACCATTCTCTTGTCTTGGTAAATGGATATACTATTACATATTTTTGTGGCTCATTGCCTAAAACAAATGATGGGAGAGTTCCCTTTCTTGCATATGTAGATGATCTTGTACAGGAAAGATAAACTCTTGACGGTATGATGTATTTTCCAAAGACTGTCAGGTAAAGTTTTGACATTACATCTTGAATTTCCTCTACCGTCTCGGCTGCAAACCAAAACAGAAACTCTGCATCATCACGCAAGCCTAGTGTTGAGTATGATCTAAATTTTATTCCAGAATTAATAATTACATTTTCAACTTCTTTGGCAGACTCTTCTTTTGCTAAATCCGCCATCCATCTCCATTTAGGATCAATCTTAAAGAATGAAAAATTAAAAAAATATTGTTCGTTATCTGTTGCTTCCAATGTTTAGTCAGATTTCTTTTCTAATACCCAATCATAACCTTTTTCCTCAAGTTTACCAGCAAGAGAGGAATCACCACTCTTCAGGATTTTTCCTTCAGCAAAAACATGAACAAAATCAAGCTTGTCCAAGTAATTTAAAATCCTTGCATAATGAGTAATCAGTATAGTTGTTGTGTTTTTATCAAATGTTTTGCTGATTGCTTTTGCAACTGCCTGGACAGAGTCTATGTCCAAGCCTGAATCTGGCTCGTCCAATATCGAAACTTTTGGTTTTAGTACAGTCATCTGTAATACCTCAGATCTCTTTTTTTCACCACCTGAAAACCCCTCATTCAAATATCTTGACAGAAACTCATCCTTTAATCCAACATCGTTAACATTCTCTTTAAGATATTTCTGAAATTCTCTTACAGTGATGAAGACCTCACGCTCATCGTCTTTAAGCGCCTTGCTTAATGCATTGTATGATGTCCTTAGAAAATGAGAAAAACCTACGCCTGAAACCTCAGTTGGATACTGAAAGCCCAGAAACAATCCTTTTTTTGCCCTTTGATCAGTTTTTAATTTTAAAACGCTTTCTCCATCTAACAAGATATCTCCCTTTGTGACTTGGTATTTTGGATGACCGAGTAATGTATACGCTAATGTGCTTTTTCCAGATCCATTTGGACCCATAATTGCATGAACTTCGCCGG
>JOTC01000011.1:18636-19020 GCA_000746705.1 Marine Group I thaumarchaeote SCGC AAA799-O18
TAACACCTTTAAGAATCTCTTTCCCTTCTCTTGTAACACAGAGGTCTTTAATTTCCAAAGTAGCCATATGGTCACACAGAACTATTTCTCTATATAACCCAGACGAATTTTAGCTAATCCTAACCTGTAAATCTAATACCAAAAAAATAAAAAAAAGAAAAAAGATTAATTTTTGGCGAATGATGGTCTGAGAGTTACACTCAGCTTGTAGTCAGTAAGAATTTCTTTGCATCTGTTTCTAATGGTTACTTCAGTAACACCTGAAACGCTTGATGCATCTCTTTGAATAATGCTTTGACCCAGTAGAACTGATGCTACGTACAAATATGCAGCGGCAATTCCATTAGGTGCTTTTCCATCAGATAGATAACGGTCCTTTGTTTT
>JOTC01000011.1:19082-19762 GCA_000746705.1 Marine Group I thaumarchaeote SCGC AAA799-O18
GTTACTACGGGGATGGTAACTGTATCAAGTTCCATTACCATAGTTCTGTAGTATTTTGAAGCCAATTTTATTTTTGCCTTGACTTCTTTTGGTTGACAAAACTGCCTGATTATCTCATCCAGTGAGCGAATCACATCGCATTTTTTGCATGCCATGTAAACTACTGCAGCAGAAATGCTGACTACCGACTTGCCCTTGACTTTAATATTCTGTCCATCAAGGCTTCGGTAAATCATTGAAGCAGTTTCCAAAACATTTTTTGGAAGCGTGTTGCTCTGACAAATATCCGAAATTTTTGTCAAGACATTTGACAACCTTCTTTCTCGTGAAGAAGAAATCCTCACTCTTTTTTGCCACTTTCCTATCCGCTGCATCTGTCCTGCCATTTCCGAATTGATTTTTTTCCCGCTGTAATCAGTTGTTTGCATGGAAATTTCTGTAGTTATTCCCAAATCATGTTGAGAATATGTTGTTTGTCCTGTTGCTCTAGCTAACTTCGATTTGTCTTCTAAATTACTACCTCTTGTCTCCGGACCATAATCTTCCATTTGTTCTGAAACTACTATTCCGCAACCAGAACAAATTCTTTCACCATTCTGTATATCATCTATAACTGATGATTTACAGACTGTACATCTTTCGATTTCTATTGTTTTCATTTTTGTTTTCTCCTTTGTTTT
>JOTC01000012.1 GCA_000746705.1 Marine Group I thaumarchaeote SCGC AAA799-O18
CTTTTTCACTAGATCGATTTCTTTTTCTAGCAAGACTTCGCCTAAATTTTAAATTTTTTAATTGTACTAATGTAACTTTATCTGCCGCTTCCTTTGTTTGTTTATTAAGAAATTCTTTGCCGTTTTCGGTAAGAACAGTTCTACCATTATCAGCAATGCTCACAAACCCATTATTAACAAGATTTTTGACAAATTCTTTTTTTAGTTCATCTAACCCAGGAGGCTTATTTGTACTGGTCTCTTTTTTCTGTTGTATGCCTTGTTGAAGTAAAAATGTAGTAAGATAATCAGTACCTTTTTGGAGGTGTTGAACCTCTTCAGTTTCAACATTTTTGTCCTCATCATGTTTTCTTTTTGCATCAAGTAGATGCCCAACTAACATATCTGCAGTATTTTCACCCTCTTTGGATTCTGGCAACGTAATTTTTGGGTAGGACTTAAATTTATACTCTATTTACTCTAAAAGTAAAGAACTCTTATGTAAAATGCTCCAAACGCAACTAATGTTGTTATAACCATTAACGGTAGACCTTTGATAAGGAACTCCCTAAAGAATATTCTATATCCAAATCTTTCAGCAACTGCTATTGCTACAAGGTTTGCGCTTGCACCAATTAACGTACCATTACCACCAAGGTCAGCACCAAATGCCAGTGCATACCATAATGGGTTGTAATCAAATACAGTTAAGTTCTGACTAAACGTCGGGTCAACAGATATGCTTTCAATTATTGGAATCATTGTTGCAGTAAACGGTATATTATCTACGAACGCCGACGCAAATGCAGATACAATTGTTATACTAAACATTGTTGCACCCAAGTCACCTCCAGTAAGTTCTAGTATATTATGCGCAAGAAGTTCTAAAGCACCGGAAACTTCAACACCACCCACTATGATAAACAATCCACAAAAGAAAAGCAGAGTTGGCCATTCAACGTGGTGTAATGCTTTGAACGGTTGTATTCCTGTTATAACCAGAAGCACTGCTGCTCCACCTAATGCAATTATAGATACATCTAGGTCAAGCATTCCATGCAACATAAACATGATTATTACAGCACCAAGAACGATAGATGCTTTTTTTAGCAGCATAGGATCTTTGATTTCCTTTTTCTCGTCTAACGCTTGAAGCTTTTCAAGATTTTCTGGTTTTTGCTTAAGATCTTTTCTAAACATGAAT
Organism: Marine Group I thaumarchaeote SCGC AAA799-O18; assembly: GCA_000746705.1. The sequence continues at coordinate 1,184 of JOTC01000012.1, forward strand.
TTGAAGAGTACAATTGTAACAGCCATAGTGATAATAATTTCTGGTGTCATGTGATATGCAAATGACATAAAATCAATTCCAGCTGCTGATCCAATCATGATGTTTGGTGGATCACCAATCAGTGTTGTTGCACCACCAATGTTTGACGCAAAAATTTGAGCTAAGATAAGTGATATCGGATTAATGTTCAGTAGTTTACATACAGAGATTGTAACAGGCACCATAAGCAGTACCATTGTGACGTTGTCGAGAAATGCCGAGCCAACGGCAGTTATTATCGACAGCAAAACCAGTAATTTCCATACATTGCCTTTTGAAATTTTTGCAGCCTTGATGCCAATGTACTGAAATATTCCAGTTTCGCCTAAAATTCCCACAATCACCATCATTCCTAAAAGCAGTCCGATTGTGTTGAAGTCAATCGCACCAATTACAAAGTCTACACTGTCATGCGGATCAAGTGCGCCAGTGTAAAACAGCACTATCAGCATTACAAGTGAGCCAAATAACGCAAGCGCAGTTCTGTGTATCACTTCGGTAATCAAAATGACGTACATACCAAGTAAGACGCCCAAAGTAGCCATCATTGTAATAGTAAGTTCTAATCCAATATACTCTGGAAGCGTAAACAGCATAAGGTTCAGCACTACAACTGCGATGATTCCAATTACCATCCCCTTCATTGAGAAATGGGATACAACCTCTACGTCCATTTACTAATTGTAAAATTTAGGCAATATATTGTGATATATTGTTAAAATTTATTTCAGATTAAGTCATGCAATTTTTTTAGAGTTGATGAAAACACCTTTTTTACTAGTAATTTTGCCTATTTCGCATGTTGTAAGCTTGTGTTTTTTGAAGATCGTTCTAATTTTTTTGACATTGTTTTTTGGTGAAATTACGCAAAACCCTATTCCCATGTTGAATGTCTTGTACATTTCCTTACCCTCAACCCCACAATCTTGAATCAATTGCATTAGTGGGGGAGTTTTTGGTAGATTATTCAGGTCATATCCAATGTTTTTTAATCGCAAAAGCTTGGTGAATGAACCACCAGTAATATGAGCAAGGCCATGGACTTGGCATTTTGCTAATGCCTCAAGTACAGGTTTGACATAGATCTCTGTGGGTGTAAGTAAAGCATTTCCAAGATTTCCGATACCCTTTATCCTATCACTTAGTTTGTATCTAGATAAGAGTACTTTTCTTGCAAGAGTGTATCCATTGGAATGTAAACCACTACTTTTGATACCAATTATTGCATCACCAGTACTGATTGATTTTCCAAGTACCATTTCCTTTTTTGAAAGCATTCCAACAACCGTACCAGCTAAATCCATCATGAAACCTTTTCCCGAAAATAAATCAGGCATTATGGCAGTTTCTCCACCAATTATTGGGACTTCAGCTTTTTTAGCTCCTTTTGCTAATCCACTAACAACTTTTTTGAATATTTTCTGATTGTTTTTGTTTGCAGCAATATAGTCTACAAATGAAATTGGAGTCGCACCAATACAAATCACATCATTTACGTTCATTGCAACGCAATCAATTCCTATAGTGTCATATTTTTTCAGTGTATTTGCAATGAGGATTTTTGTACCAACTCCATCTGTATGCGTAGCCAAAAGTTTACCGCCAGGTATTTGTACTACACCAGCATAATGACCAAACCCATGTGTGATTTTTGCAAATTTTTGTAGGTTATGTGTTGATGATATAATTCGTCCAATCACAGCCTGGCTTTTTTTAATCTCAGTAATATCCACACCTACTTTTTTGTAGGTAGTTACCATGTTATTACCTCATAGTTTTGAATAGATATTTCTAGTATCATATCACATGTACATGTTAGAGTCTATTTTTCTATGCTCTGTATATTTGTCTGAAAGTTCCTTAAAATCTACACCTATTCGTTTTTTCTCTTTTCTAAGATCAGATGTATCAATGTTCATGCCATATGCCCTATTAACAGCATCTACCAAAGTAGCTGCAGCAAGTGGATCTGGACTCCTATCGTTTGCCTTTACTAGTAAAGTAACTCCTTGTATTTTTCGCATCAAACATTCATTCAATAATCCTCCTGCAACACCTGTGATAAATCCCTGTGGTATCATACTGATATCATTATCTTCCATAACACGACAAAGGTCTTCTTCTGCTGCACAAAATGCTTTATTATCATGAGTTGTACTAGCAACCCCGTCAAGAATTATAATTTCATTGGAACCATTTTTTTCAGCCCATTCTAAAATTGTAGAAATAATATCATGCAATCCTTCCATTCGCAGTGTAATTTCACATATTATTGCGCAGATAGTACCTTCTTTGTTTGCGTATAAACGGAATGGATGTCTGAGTCGTCCCTGCATAAAAACAGTTGATGGAGGAAGATGATTTGATCTTAGATAACCAATCTCTTCCATTTTCAGTTTTTCAATCATGTAACCTATAGATAACGGGCCAACAAGACCGGCACCAACAAATCCTGCAAAAATTACCGGGTTTTTTAAAACAGTTTTTTTAATTTCATACACTTGATTGTCCAAAAATGACCTATCTTTCACGTTTTGTTAGAATTTTTACGGTCTAATTATTCTTTCATTGAATAGTTTATTCTTCATTATTTTGTATAAACATCCCAAGCATGTTTGTGCCTTTTTCTGTAATAGTGTAAATAACATTGGCTCCGACTGGTTTTTTTGTGACAAATTTGTAGTTGAGGCACAAATGAAGATAGTTGAGAAAAGACTTTTTCATTCTGATCTTTGATTTTGCATACAAATCAGAAAATGTCATTGGATTTCCCCGGAGCTGGTAGAGCAGCTTAATCAATGATAACGTACTATAGTCACGCGTTCTGGCCTTTACTGCATCTAATACCTGTTCATCCCTTTCTATTATGAAATCAGCAAACTGATCTGCAACATCAACAGGAACGTAGGTTAGTCTTGCTCGCATTATACGGTATAGTACGGTAAATTACCTTATTAACCTTAACCTAAGTTTTTTTTGAGCTATTCCGGTTATTATGTTGAACAAGCTGACTTCTGATCTAGATTGATTACTTTATGGGTGAAATTTCAGTAAAACACCCATTTTAAACAAACCACTTTCAAACTTCCACGTGGAAATAGCCATTAATGCATTGCTTACCGTTGTGGGCCTTGCAATGCTATGTTTTGGAGGTAATTGGCTGGTAAGTGGCGGTGTATCTATTGCCAAGAAACTCAGAATTAGCCAAATGGTAATTGGTTTAACAATTGTAGCATATGGAACATCAACTCCTGAGCTGGCTGCTAGTGTTGCAGCAGCAGTAGGTGCACACACAGATCTAATCTTGGGCAACGTAGTTGGAAGCAACATCAGTAACATAGGAATGGTAATTGGTATATCAGCAATCATTTCACCTTTGATAGTAAGCAAGGCAACGACAAGAAAAGAAGTTCCAATCATGATTGGCGTTATGTTGCTCTTGGTTGCAATATCTGTGGATGGAGAAATTTCACAGTACGATGGTGCCTTGTTGATTGCTGGCTTGATTGCGTTTACAGTTTACACGCTTTCAAGGGCTAAAAAAGAACGGAAGCAGGAAGAGGAAGATCCATCAACACAAAAATCATCTATGCCAAAGGCAGTTGGACTAGTTGCTATTGGTTCTGGTCTTCTATATCTTGGAGGATATCTTACAATTGAAAATGTGGTATTAATTGCACAAGGCATTGGGATATCTGAAACTGTAATAGGAATAACCATAGTTGCCATAGGCACATCACTTCCAGAACTTATCACGTCAATAACTGCAATAAAGAAAGGTCATACTGACATAGGAATTGGAACCATCGTTGGAAGCAATATTTACAACATCCTTATGATTATGGGCGTTGCTTCTGTGATAACTGGCATAGCTGTTGTGCCAGGCATCTTCACTGATTATTTGGTAATGATTGGCTTTGCCGTTGTGTTAATTGCATTTTTAAGATCAGGCATAATTCCCAGACCTGCTGGAATTGGTTTGGCAATTGCGTATGCAGTGTATCTTGGGTACACCTTGTTGATCTAAAATATCTAAGCTATACGAGTACCACAGCTACCACAAAACTTTACAGTTGGTTTTAGTGGTTTTCCACAACTGTTACAAGATGAAGATGTTGGTCTTGATTTTGCATGTCTTCGTCTAGGTCTTTGACCTTGTCTTTGTAGGTATTGTTCCTCATAATCTTCCAGATCTTGTCTAGCCGGTTTTGGTCTTTTTGTTCCACCTGATCTTCTCCTTACAGCAAAGACAATTCCAACAATTGCAGCGACTATTGTAGCTGCTCCAATAATTACGTTTGATATGAGCAATTGAATGAGGTTGTTTACCCAAGTGTGGAAGTAAATCCAAGCTGGAATTGCTGTGTCTACTGGTAATTGTGTTGTCTTTACCATTCCCAACATTCGTTCTGCATTCTTGTATGCATACTTCTCCTGCACTGCTGGGTCAAGACCTCCTATGAATGACCTTGACATTTCTATTAAAAGTGGCTGTACCTCCTCATCGATATGCCAGGGTTTGAGTATGTCAGTTCCCCACATAATTTTATCTGGATGTTTTTCTATTATCGGCTTCCATATTCTTAATTCATCTTTCATAGTTCGTTCAAACGTATCCCTGTATTTTGGGAGGAATGTCTCTTTACTGTCGGTTTGTGGATTATTATGCAAGCAGCAATTTGAAATCATGTTATAATCAAGGCTATAGTACACGTTTGTGTATTTTTCCAGAATTTGGCTAAGTTGCGGCTTCTTAATTTCCTCACCATGAAAGAGGAATATAATATTAGGATACTTCTCTATCATTTTTAAAAGTGCAGGCATATCTCTATTTCCTGGATGTGACATGAAAATCATGTTACGTTTCTCTAGGATTTCGTAAGTTTCAATCATCTCAGGATCATCTGCCTCCAGGTGTTCACCTTGCCGTTCATACACTTCTAGGTAGAAAGCAAACTCCCCATATCCTTTGGTGAATGGTAACATCTCAAGATATTGTTCCAAGTCTTGCCCTGGTAGGACTGGCCATTCATCTTTCATCCATTGGGAAATAGAAATAGGTAACAGGAAAGCATTAACTCTGTCTGGATGTTTTTCTTCAAAATACTTCATGTCTTTGATTGAATCAAGAGGGAGATTATCCAATACCGGATAAAATCCAATTACGCTTTTGATATTTTGTTTATCCAACATACAGATCAAACCATCTTTTGAAACGTGATCATCAAAGACTGCTATTTCGTATGGAAGTTCATGTGCTACTACAGGAGGTGGAGCAAATGCTGCTGGCATATGAAAATGAGCGTCAAGAAGAGGACCAGTGTAGTAAGGCTCTATATCAAACTCTCTTTGTTCTGGATCAAAGTCACAAGTCTCAGCCCAAATATCTGGAATTAACATAATTCCAATTAGTAAAATTGTAGAAATTGAAAATAGAAGATATTTCATCTTATAGCGTTAGGTTCTTTCGTATCTGAATTTTTTAATTTTGATCAAATCAAAGTAAGAGCCAAACTTTGAATCATCTACATTGTCCAAATCTTCTTCTTTCGGTTCATTTTCAAACGTCCTGAGAATTTTATAGGTGGTATTTCTTTCTGCGGGAATCCTGCCAACATCTCTGACAAGGCGTCTGATTTGCTTTGGCTTCAACAGTTGACCATGCTGTGAGCCTGCAGCAGTTGAGATACTTTCATTGATCAGTGTTCCTCCAAAGTCGTTTGCGCCACATTTCAGTAGTCGCTGTGACATTTTTTCACCAGTTTTTACCCAAGACATCTGTATGTTGTCGATGCAGTTGTTCAACATGATTCTGGAAACTGCATGTGTCAGCATTATATCGTCTGAATCAGCGCCAGGTTGAATTCCCTTGTGCAAACCATGCTTGTACATGGGCGCTTCTGTATGCACGAAATTGAGCGGCACAAATTCGGTAAATCCTCCAGTCTCCTTCTGTATCTTGCGAATGATTCCAATGTGATTGGCACGGTCTACATAACTTTCCATGTGACCATACATCATGGTCGACGTTGACCTTATCCCAATCTTGTGAGCAGTTTTGATAATCTTAATCCAGTCCTTAACAGAAATCCTGCCCGGCGAAATTTTATCACGCATTTTTTGATCTAAAATTTCAGCTGACGTACCTGGAATCGTGCCCACGCCCGCATTTTTCAATCTCAAAAGGTAATCTCTTATTGTAATACCATTCGTTGTTGCTCCATACAAAATCTCTTCAGGTGAAAATCCATGAATGTGCATCTTTGGAATTTCTTTCTTTATCTCACGACAAATTTTTTCATACAGTTCTCCGTCCATGTCAGGTGGGAGGCCAGCCTGTATGCAAACTTCCGTTGCACCTAATTCATGTGCTTCCTTAGCTCTCCTAACTATTTCTTCTACTGGGAGGAGATAACCTTCTTCTTCCCTGAAATCCCTACTGAATGCACAAAAGCCACATTGCTTTATGCAGACATTTGTGAAATTGATGTTTCTGTTTACAACATATGTGACAACATCTCCCACTCTTCTTTTTCTAAGTTCGTCAGCTACGGAGCAAACAAGCTCAAGTTCAATTCCTTTTGTTGAAAATAACATTACAGCATCTTTTATGTCGATTTCCTTTTCTGACAATGCGTCGTTTAGTATTCCAGCAATGATTGGATCAGCGTGTTTAAGTTTTGAATCCAAGTTTGTATCTTCTAAAGTCATCTCCAAAATTCCCTCCTAACATAGTTTTCATCATCTGAAAGTTTTTCGATTTTCTCTTTTAGATTAGGATTAATCATCTTGATGAATTTTGGATACATCGGGAAGCGTGCCTTTAACTCAAAGCCTTGTTCTGTGCATTTTTTTTCCAAAGTGTTAATCTGAGGCCAAGCGAATTCTGGGTTAACATAATCCACAGTTATGGGTGAGATTCCTCCCCAGTCATTTATTCCAACATCAAGAAAGTCATCGTAGTTAGTAGGTGAGAGGTTTGGTGGAATTTGGATATTCATTTCATGTAAAATTATTCTTGCCATCGCTACTATCCTCTTGAAATATTGTTGTGATGTAGATGGATGATCTTTCATTTTTGTATCTTGCTTGGGTTCAAAGTTTTGTAAAATCACTTCTTGGATGTTTCCAAATTGCTCGTGAAGTGTTTTAATTGTAAAAAGAGAGTCAATTATTTCATGTTCGTTCTCTCCTATTCCAACCAAAATTCCCGTGGTCATTGGTATTTTTAATTCGCCAGAATTTTTTAAAATCTGAATCCTAGCTTTTGGATCTTTGCTAGGTGCATCGTGATGCGGCATTCCTTTTTCTAAAAGTCTGCGGCTAGAGTTTTCTAACATCAGACCCATGCTGACATTTGTTTTTTTCAGCTCATTCATCTCAGACTTGTTAAGATTTCCAGCATTTGTATGCGGAAACAACCCTTCATCCAATACTAATTCGGAGCAATGAGCCAAATATTCACCAGTGGATGAAAATCCATTTTTTCTAAGCCATTTGGCGGCTTCATCATATTTTTGCTCTGGGCTTTCACCGGTAACAAGCAATGCTTCCGTACATCTGAGTTTTGTCGCTGATTTTGCTAGTTTTTTCACGTCATCAATATTCATCATTGAAAGTTTTGATTCGCCAATCTCAGCCTTGTAGGTGCAATAGGAACATGTATCTCTGCAAAGATTTATGATGTTAAAGAACGCCTTTTTGGAAAAAGAGACAGTTTTTCCCTTATGGATGTCACGAAGATTACTAGCAACTTTGAAAATTTTTTCCGAATTGTATTTTGAATGTGAAAATACCTCGTACGCATCATTTTTTGTGATTTCTCTACCATCTAAAACTTGGTTTAGTGCTTCAAAATCAAATTCTAATCTACTCAACAGAAATGGTGCTTGATTTCAAGTATTTATTTTTGATTTTTGATTACAGATCTGGTCTTTCAACTAATACCAAAATTATATGCATTACTTCTCCGTCCCTAAGTACACCCAAAATCATTTCATCCCCGACGGATTTTTCCTCTTGCAAGTGAATCAGAATATCGCTAATTTTTCTTACCTCATTGCCGTCAACTGAAACTATGATGTCACCGTCTGCGGGATATTCCTTGTCACCGATCGCCTTTATTTCTGAGACTCCCTTTAGTCCAGCCATTTCCGCTGGACTACCTGGTACAACATTAACTATCAAAAATCCTTTTGTTTGGTCTAGATCACGGATTTTAGCTAGTTCAGGATAAATGTCTTGACCAGAAATTCCAATCCATGGGTGGGAGTATTTTCCTTCTTCGATTAAAACAGGAACTACTTTTGAGATTGTATTAGAAGGAACCGCGAACCCAATTCCAGCAGACTGTCCAGTTCCAGATTGGATTGCAGTGTTGATTCCCATAACTTGTCCCACCATGTTCAATAACGGACCGCCAGAGTTTCCTGGGTTTATTGCCGCATCAGTTTGAATCACATTAGGAATTGAAAACCCAGTGTCTTGAGAAGGCAGTAGTCGCCCTATCTGGCTTACTATTCCTGAAGTCATCGAGCCAGAAAGACCAAACGGATTGCCAATTGCTGCTACCTGCTCTCCAACTTTGAGGATGGATGAGTCACCCATTTGCAAGGGGTGTAGGTAACGTGGTTTCTCTTCAACCTTGATAACCGCTATGTCAGTAAATTTGTCTGAACCTATTAGCTGTGCATTGTATTGACTTCCATCTAGGAATGTTATCGTTATACTGCTAGCACCCTCAACTACATGTGCATTAGTTATGATGTGACCTAAATCATCAAAAACAAAACCTGATCCAAGGCTGCCAGGTTCTCTATACGAGCTAATTTTATCCACATCAATTCTAACCACACCCTCTTCGGATTTTTCAAATAACTCTACAAGGGTAAGATTCTTTTTTATTGAAAGAGTAGTTTCATCACCAAACTTTGTAATATCATTTCCGTTTGAAACAATCAGGTCAGGAGTTATTGATTCTTGGTCAGGCAATAAGATAAACGCAAAAATCAAAATTACTGCAACGGCTCCAGTTACTCCACCTACAACAAATCCAGATTTTGTCAAGTGTATATCTCCACAGGTTTTTGTCTATAAGTTGTTCTATACATTAATGGATTTTTGGATTTGATCCTTCATATAATATGTTCTACCTCTCCATGAAACTGCATTTTTGCTGTTTGCCTGAAGCAGTCCAGCAAAAAAACCACAAACCACAATGAAGCTACCAACAGGTACGAATAGCGAATACTTTATTCCCAAACCCACACCTTTTGTTGAGTCTAGTATACCTCCAACATAAACTAGTATGGATGCAATAGTAGCTACTACAAAAAGAATTGATAATGAGATTGATATGTTAAAAAAAATACTTGAATAAACAA
>JOTC01000013.1 GCA_000746705.1 Marine Group I thaumarchaeote SCGC AAA799-O18
GGCTCTGGTTCAGCTACTGGCTCTGGTTCAGCTACTGGCTCTACCTTCTGTCCATCTATTGGTTCTGGTTCAGACAATTTATCTTCCAAAAGTCATTACTGAAAACACGAATTGAATTCCAAATCCGATTGCGCCTACAGTTGCAATTCCAAATAAAACAAGTCTCAGATGCTGAAAATATACATCCTTATCAGATTTTTTAGTAAGCTTAATGGTATTTTTCATATTCATTAGGGTTCTCTGTAAATTAAACCGCATTTGCTGGAAATTAATAAAGTATCAATATATCTTTTATCTAATGGAATTGCTTGTAGCGTATCAAGAAGACCCAGCAGGCCATAATATGGCAAAATTCATTTCACAAGACTTGGAGAAAAATGGAGATGTTTACAAGGGACAAAATTTTGACTTGGTAATAATTCAAGATCCTGTAATTTCTGCAGATTGGATCGAAGAAAAATTTGATTATGATGGTTATGTCTTTTTATCAAAACATGCAGCGGAGTCAAATGTTTTGGCACTTACTTGTCATAATACTGGCAATTTTTCAGATGCTAATTTTGGTGGTAATAGTCGTCAAGTTTCTATTCCACATTCGTATCTTCAAAAATCATACATGCAGAGTCTTTGGAGTGTTAGGAACAAGTTTCCAGGATTTCAAATAACAATTGAAGCAACTCATCACGGACCAACTGCACTAAGTAAACCTACACTGTTTATTGAAATTGGAACAACAGAAAAAGAATGGAATGATGTGAATCTTTGTAACTCAGTTGCCCAAATTATAGTTGAAGTTATGAAAAAAAAGCAAAAATCTTATCCAATGGCTATCTGTTTTGGTGGAACGCATTACTCCGATAAATTTACTACTGAATTAATTAAAGGTGAATATTCACTAGGAACAGTAGTACCAAAATATGCGTTTCAGCAAATTGATAAAAAACTGTTTTCCCATATAATTGAAAGAAATATGGGTGCTACGATAGCACTGTTGGATTGGAAAGGCATGGGAAAGAACAAACAAAAAATACTTGCAATGCTTGAAGAAACGGATTTAGAGGTGATCAAACTTTGACAACTAGTATTGAAGTTTACAGTAAGCTTTTGAAAGTTCCAAAAGGAAAAATTACAACTTATGGTGATTTAGCAAAAGCAATAGGACTAAAAAATGGTCAGAGAGCAATTGGACTTATTATGAAAAATAATCCATTCCCTGTAATAATACCTTGTCACAGAGTGGTAAAATCCAATGGCGAAATTGGAGGATACACTTATGGTGAAAAAATAAAGTCTAACATATTATCAAAAGAAGGAATTACTATTAAAGATGGGAAGATTCTAGATTTTGATAAAAGAAAATTTTCTTTCTAATCTTTTCGTTTTGCTTTAATTTCTTCAATCATAGTTCTTAGGTGCGCAATATTCCTAATTGTATTTCCACCAATTTTTTTGTAAAGAAACCAAAATTCTTTATTTGTGATCTCTTTTCTATCTTTGGCAACCTTTAGTCTATAACGAAGTGATCTTACCTTAATTACATAAGCTTCTTTTCTGCCAATTTTAGCTCCTTTTCGTCCCTTTCTAGAGCCCTGTTTTACACTGCGTTTTCTTTTTTGAATCTTTTTTAGCCGTGCTCTTCCTCTTGAAGTTCCAGAAATTTGCTTAATTTTAATAGTATTTGCTGTTATCAAACTTCTAATATTTTCTCTGGTAATTGCATCTGCTACATCATCAAGGTGGTCAGTGTCGAATTTTATCCTTTTTAGTCCCACTCCATACATTCTTGAAACTAGAAGCTTTTTTGTTCTAAGATTTACTGGCACGTTCAGACACCCTTGCATTAAATATTTTGAATTTTTTTCCTATTGCTTTTATTACTATTTCTTTTCTTTTTTTGGTTCCAACACTGTGACCTATTCTTACCCCATCAGTTTTAGGATTTAGTTTTTCCAAGTCGTTAATATTATGAACTAGATTATCCGTATACCCAGATGGATGTAATCCCAAGGCAATTTTTGGACCACCGTAACCAATTTTAACAAGACCTGGTCTACCTCTACTTTTTTGTTTACGCTGATGATTATCAACACCTTTTGGTTTTCTCCAACTGGTTTCTAGCCTCTTGTAACGCCAACTTTCAGGTCTTTTAAATTCAGGCTTGTTTTTGTTAACTTCGCTACGAAGAGCTAATTTTTCCTTGTTTATTGGCATGACCATAAACCTTGAATTTTAACATAAATACGTTCCTAAACGTAAATGGAGATAATGATCTCAGAAAGAGATAATAATGTTTTTTCTTACGTGAAATTCCTCGGGAATAAAATGAAGTCTGAATTATTATTACTGGAGGCGATAAATAGATGAGTACTAGTGTTTCTAACAAATTCATTTCTCAAATCAAGGAATTTGGAATAAACCCATCGAAAGTTCACAGAAATTTATCAATTGAAAAGCTAGTAGAAATTGCTGTAGAAAAAAATGAAGGAATAGTAACTACTACTGGTTCATTAGCAGTAAAAACTGGCAAATATACTGGCAGATCACCAGATGATAGATTCATTATTTTTGATGATTTAACACATGACAAAGTTCATTGGGGAAAGGTAAACAAGCAACTTCCAACTGAAACGTTTGAAAAATTATCACAAAAAATGAAAAAATTTGTTGAAGGTAAAGAATTATTCATATTTGATGGTTTTGTTGGTGCTGATCCAGAAAATAGATTACCTATTAGAGTTATCAATGATCATGCTTGGCAAAGTTTATTCGTTAACCAACTTTTCATCAGACCCTCAACCACAGAATTAGAATCACATGAACCAGGGCTTACTGTCATGTGTATTAATGATTTTGAAGCGATACCTGAGGTTGATGGGACTACATCAGACGCATTCATTCTAATAAATTTGTCAAAAAGGCTTGTTTTGATTGGAACAACAAGTTATGCTGGCGAAATAAAAAAAGCAATTTTTTCAGTAATGAATTTTATCTTACCATCAAAAGGAATTTTTCCTATGCATTGTTCTGCTAACATTGGAAAAGATGGAGACACATCATTGTTCTTTGGTTTATCTGGCACTGGGAAGACTAGCTTATCGGCTGATTCTCAAAGAATGTTGATTGGAGACGATGAACATGGTTGGTCTGATAAAGGAATTTTCAATTTTGAAGGAGGTTGCTATGCAAAATGTATTAACCTCAAAGAAAAACATGAACCACAAATTTGGAACGCAGTAAAAAATGGCGCTGTATTAGAAAATGTAGTAATAAACAAAGAATCATTGAAACCAGACTTTGATGATGGTAGCCTAACTGAAAATACAAGGGCAGCTTATCCACTCGATTACATCCCGGGAGCTGTCATACCTAGTGTTGGCGGTAATCCTAAAGTCATTATATTTTTAACGGCAGATGCAATGGGTGTACTTCCTCCATTATCCAAGCTTTCCAAAGACGGAGCTATGTTTCACTTTATGTCAGGTTATACAAGTAAGCTAGCTGGAACAGAAAGAGGAGTTAAGGAACCAAAAGCTACATTCTCTAAATGCTTTGGTGCTCCATTTATGCCACGACCTGCATCAGTTTATGCAGAAATGCTTGGCGAAAAGATCTCCAAACATAATACATCTGTATACCTGATCAACACTGGTTGGTCTGGTGGACCGTATGGTGTTGGTGAAAGAATAAAGATAGAATATAGTCGCGCAATGGTGACTGCTGCCTTGTCTGGATCACTAGATATAGTCAAATTCTCCCACAACAACATCTTCAACCTAGATGTGCCAACTGAATGCCCTAATGTCCCTTCAGAAGTTTTAGAACCCAGAAACACGTGGATTGATAAAGATGCTTATGATCTTTCAGCGAAAAAACTAGTGCAGATGTTTGTTGATAACTTTAAGAAATTTGAGAATGTATCTGAAGAAATACGTTTAGCTGGCCCAAAAGCATGATTAGTTAGAAGTTCTTCTTGCTAATAGGCCTACAATAACAGTTACAATCATTATACTAGCTATTATCAGAAATGGTTTCTCAGGTAGATTCAATGTATTAGCAAGATTTTTTCCACCATGTTCTATTTTTTCCACCTGAATAGTTGCATATGCACTTAATGTTTTATCATCATCTTTGATTTTGGCTTCAATCCAGTATTCACCCGGTTCATAAACAGTTAGTTCTGAATTTTTATTAGGTGCTATTGATTCTGTAAACTTTTTTCCGGTTTCTTTATTTGTGATCGATATTTTGGCATATGACCATGAAGTTGGACTAGAAACATCAAAACTTAATTTTCCATTATCATCATTAACCATAATAGTCGCTTTAGAAACCCTTACTATGATAGGTATATCATAATCAATTTTGTTATGTGTGATAACCATTCTATTTTCAAACTCTCCTAAACTTTGCTGAATTAATTTTGCATTTATGACAAGATTTTGATTATCTAAATTATAATCGAAATCAGCAACTTGTTTATCTTCAAATCTAACTGACATGGTATCATAGTTTATTCCTTTAATTTTCAAATATTTAGTTTGAATTTGGTTGTCTGCTGATAAATTGAATATTAAATTAGGTGGGGTTATAATTATCTCGGCATTAATTGCTTTAGATGCATTTATTCTTCCAGTTCCAGCTACCTCTATAGGAAATTTTTTGTTATACTGATCAGATACTTTATCTGATGTTGTCATCAGAATAGATTTCAATTCTTCAGGTGTTAATTGTGGGTTTTTTTGTAAGATTAGTGCAGCTGTACCAGCAACATGTGGTGCTGCAAAGCTAGTCCCGCTTGAAATGTTGTAATTTTTATTGATATCTGTAGTATTGATGAACGCACCAGGTGCTACAACATCAGGTTTGATGTAAAAGGGAGAAACTGGACCCCTTGAACTAAAGTATGAAACAAAATCAGGATGATAAAAAATGTCCAAGGTTCCTTTTACATCACTCAGTAACATTTCTTTTATGATTATTCCATCTTCTCTCGATAAGGACAGTGTCGGAATTGTAGGACTATAACCCTCCTCTATATTTTCATGAATTAATTCTCCAAAAAATATACCTGGTTCGTTATTATAGACAACAATTGCTTTTGCACCTAAAGTATATGCGTTTTTTTTCTTTATCAGAAAAATAAAATATTTCGTTTTCAACACCGCTTCCTCTTTCAACAAGTAAAATTGAGTCTTTAATGTCGAGATCTAAAAGATCTTGAATTTTACCGTACTTTCCAAAAATAATTTGTGAGGTTATTGGTTCCTCAAGAGATTGGGTTCCTACCATTGGAAATACATTAAACGTTTTATCTTCTATCTCAAAAATTGAAACTAAACTACTTTGTATATTATTGAATGTTGCACCTACCGTAATTGCATTTGGATTCATTCCAGGACTACCAATGGTATTTAATTCTGGACCAAAGTTTCCAGCGGCAGTTACTACAAAAATGTTATTCTGAATTGCCTTTGTCACAGCCTGATCGATTTTGGTATTTGTTTGGTTTATTCCCAAACTAATATTGATTATATTAGCACCATCTTCGATTGATTTTTCAATTGCCTTAATTATCAAGTGAGAAGGTACAGATTCTCCATCTTCTGAAACCTTGTATGCCAAGATTTTTGAATTTGGGGCTATTCCCCTGAGACTTCCATTTGATGCTATTATTCCAGCTACTTGTGTTCCATGACCATCAGTATCTTCAGGTGTTTGATCATTGTCAACAAAATCATATCCTCCAATTATTTTTCCATCAGTACCAAATCCGAAAAGATCTGGATGGTTGAAATCTACCCCAGTATCAATAACTGATATTATTATCCCACTACCATCATATCCATAGCTATAAGGAACACTAGTTCCTATATACGGCCCACTGTTATTTACTAAAACAACAAAATTTTCTTGATTTTGAAATTGGGTTGCTATGAAAATTGTACCTATAGATACAATAATTAATAAAAAAAATATTTTTTGTAGATTCATTTCATCACTTGTTTTTAGTAAAATTTCATTCTTTGCTAAAGCAATAAATTATATGTTTTATTGGATAAAATATGGGAAAATACACACTACCCGAGATGCCTTATGCATACAATGCTTTGGAACCTCATATAGATGCCAAGACGATGGAGATTCACCACACAAAACATCATCAAAAATATACTGATACGATGAATGGTGCTTTGGAAAAACTTAGCTCAGAATTACAGAGCAAAGATATTGTTGATATCCTATCAAACATCAATGAAGTTCCTGACGATGTTAGAGGCGCAATCAATTTCAATGGCGGTGGATATGATAACCACAAACTATTTTGGAATAATATGAAACCAAATGGTGGTGGAGAACCTGGCGGAGCACTAGCAGACGCGATTAACGCTTCCTTTGGATCTTTTGCTGACTTTAAAGAACAGTTTTCTAGCAAAACAGCTCCAATTCAAGGAAGTGGTTGGGGTTGGCTCGTGTACAATCCAACATCTAGTAAAGTTGAGTACAAAGCAATGCCAAACCAGACTAGTCCTAGAACCGAAGGACTAATTCCGTTGTTAGGACTTGATGTATGGGAACATGCTTACTATCTAAAGTACCAAAACAAACGTCCAGACTATATTGCAGCCTGGTGGAATGTTGTTAACTGGGAAGAAGTAGATAACAGACTTTCTAAAGCAAAGTAAACCCTATTTTTTATTTTTTAAACTATGATACATTAAACGCATTTATAGACGATCGCTGCATTTTTTATAATGAGTGAAGAGAAAACCCAGCAGTTGTTATATCAAATGCAAATGCTTGAGGGCTATTTTTCTGAATTAACACAAAAAGAAGGAGCAATCATATCTATTATCAAGGAAGCATCTTCTGCCATTAACTCGCTTAAATCAATTGATAATAAGACTGATGATGAAATGCTAGTACCTATGGGATTGGGAACTTTTGTAAAAACAAAACTGATTCCCAATCAAAAACTTATCTTGAATGTTGGCGCTGGTGTTGCTATAGAAAAAGATCAAAATTATGCTATTAATTTTCTTGAATCACGCCTAAAAGAAATGCAGGTCGCTTTACAGGAGATAGATGGACAAAAACAGCAGGTTTCAGCAAGTTTAGAACAAGGAAAGCAACAAATGAACCAGTTATTGGCTGCCTCTCGTAGTAAAAAATAAAGAAGAAAATCATGTTTGAAAAACTTGGTAATGCGTTTTCAAATGTAGCTAAAAGTCTAAGTGAAAAGGAGCTAAAGGAGCAAGATATTGATGCTAATTTGTCCCAATTGGAAATCGCTCTTTTGGAATCTGATGTTGCGACAGAAGTTATTGATAAAATCAAATCAAACCTTAAAGAAAAATTAATTGGTAGTAAAGTAAACAGGAAAGAAATTGAAGAATTTGTTAAAAAAAGCCTAATTCAAGATATTTCTAACATGTTTGATCAAGCTGGTTCATTTGATTTACTGGAAAATATAAAATCAAAAACAGACCCACAAGATCCTTTTCTCATTCTGTTTGTTGGTATAAATGGAACTGGTAAAACTACAACCATAGCAAAAATTGCTAATCTTTTACAAAAAAATAAAATTTCAGTCGTAGTTGCTGCATCTGATACTTTTAGGGCTGGAGCCATTGAGCAATTACGTGAGCATATTAATAGATTAAATTTAAAATTGGTTGCGCAAAACTATGGTTCAGATCCAGCCGCCGTGGCACGTGATGCGTTACTTTATGCTAAATCACATAAGGTAGACTGTGTTTTAATTGATTCTGCTGGGCGAATGCAGACTAGTAAGAATTTAATGGAACAAATTGAAAAAATTTCAAAAGTTGTAAATCCTGATTTAAAAATATTTGTGGGTGATTCATTAGCTGGAAATGACACTATTAGCCAAGCTAGAGAATTTCATCAGTATACAGATTTTGACGGAGCAATTTTGACCAAAAGCGATGCGGATGCTCGAGGTGGAGCAGCCCTTTCAATCGTTGCAGTAACCAAAAAACCTGTTGTGTATGTGGGTACTGGACAGGAATATGATGACTTGGAATTATTTAACAAGAGAACATTCCTGGAAACAGTTTTTGGTAAACCTACACCAGAACCTACACCAGAACCTACACCAGAACCTACACCAGAACCAGTAGTAGCAAAAACATATGAAGCAAGCACACCGCCATCAGAAAATGTTCCAGTATTTTTTCTTGAAAAAGAAAAAGAACCTACACCAGAACCTACACCAGAACCTACACCAGAACCTACACCAGAACCTACACCAGAACCTACACCAGAACCTACACCAGAACCTACACCAGAGAACCTACACCAGAACCTACACCAGAACCTACACCAGAACCTACACCAGAACCTACACCAGAACCTACACCAGAACCTACACCAGAAATCACAGAAACTTCAACTGATCCTTTTGAAGGAATTAAAACTGAAGACATTAGTGATTTTGTAGAATTATTTGATATTCCACCACCTGAAAATGATAAGCAGGCATTTGAAATGGCAAAAAAAATACGTAAGTGGATTGCTGATGGACGACCAAAATAAATAACATATCTTAGAAACAAAACCTAAAAAGTGATGGAATTATATTGAAAATCTGAAAATGAAACTCGTAACAAAAGATCTTCTAACTGGTGATGAGATTTCCAGCAAAGAATTTTTAAAATTAATTGATTTTTCTATAAAACTAAAAAAACAAAATAAAACTGGAAAAGAAAAATCATTATTGAAAAATAAAACTTTAGCTATGATATTTGAAAAACCATCAACAAGAACTAGGGTAAGTTTTGAGGTCGGAATGTCACAATTAGGCGGTCACGCTGTAAATTTATCATCAAATCAAATGCAACATTCTCGTGGTGAATCAGCCGAGGATACAGCAAAAACTCTGTCTTGTTATGTTGATGCAATTGTGGCGCGAGTGTATGAGCATGATTTTATTGAGGAACTTGCAAAATACTCAACTATTCCGGTCATTAATGGATTATCTAATTCATACCATCCGTGCCAAACTCTGGCAGATTTGATGACAATAAAAGAACATAAGAAAAAATTCAAAGATCTTAAGATAGCCTGGATTGGTGATGGAAATAACGTATGTAATTCATTAATTTTTGGTTGTAGCAAAACGCAGATTCAAATCTCTATTGCAACACCAAAAGGCTTTGAACCAAACTCAGATGTTGTGAAAAAGGCCTCAAAGTACACTACTGTTAATCTAACAACTGACCCGGAATTAGCTGTTAGGGATGCTGATGTAATAATGACTGACACATATGTATCAATTCATGATTCTGATGCAAAAAGTAAGAAATTCTTACCAACTTTTCAAGTTAACGATTCACTTATGAATAAAGCCAAGGATAATGTAATTTTCATGCATTGTCTTCCAGCAAAGCGTGGTTATGAGGTTACTAATTCCGTTATAGACGGACCACAATCAGTGGTTTGGGACGAAGCTGAAAATAGGTTGCACACAGAAAAGGCTTTACTGATATCATTACTGAGCATCTAACGTTTATAAAAGCAGATTCAAATTTTTTCCGTATAGATATGGCATATTCAAAGATATTACGTAGGATACGAAATGAAAAAACGAATTATAACAAAAGGAAGCGAATGTTAATGGGTCATAGTGGCTTTATTACCGTACAAATCTCAAATGAAAATACACAAGTTCAGATTCATCAACCTAAACTAACAGGTGATATAGTGATTTCATCTGCCCATTCTAGATTTTTAACTCAAAAGGGCTGGAAGGGTTCCCGCAAAAATATCCCAGCAGCTTATTTGACTGGTTATTACGCTGGCAAAAAAGCACTTGGAAAGGGGACAAATTCAGCTATTATGTACAGTGGCACGAGAAAATACACTCAACGTATGGCTGCTGCACTAAAAGGTGTTATCGACGCAGGACTTGATGTACCAGCAAACGAAGAAACATTTCCTGCAGAAGCCAGAATAAACGGTGAACATCTTAAAGTAAAAAATGATATCAAAAACATGAAATCTTCATTAGATAATGAGGTAGAACATAAATGAGCCAAAATTCACAAACACGGACTTCTGCACCAACAAATCAAAGGTTCCAACGTCGTGAAAGAAAACGTGTTGAAGAAGAGGTATGGATTCCAAAAACTAATTTAGGAAAAAAAGTTGTATCTGGAGAAATAGACTCTATGGCAGAAATTTTATCTAAAGGTTTACGGATACAAGAGTCTGGTGTTGTAAAGAAATTACTTCCTGATTTAAAAACTGAAGTAATCGATGTTGGAATAATTCAAAAAATGACTCCCAATGGACAATCTACTCGTTTTAAGGCTCTAGTTGCTGCAGGAAATGAAAATGGTTGGTTGGGTATAGGCATGGGGAAATCAAAGCAGATGAGAATTGCTATTGAAAAGGCAAACAATGCTGCATATCTTAATGTAAGTCCAGTAAAGCTTGGATGTGGTAGTTGGGAATGTAGATGTGATCAAAAACATTCCATCCCATTCAAAGTTAGAGGGAGAGGTGGCAGTGTAACGATTGAAATTTTACCTGCTCCTCGTGGACTTGGAATAGTAGCCGGGGGAAAAATTAGGAATTTGCTCAGACTTGCGGGTTTAAAAGATGCATGGACTACCGCAAATGGTTCTACTTCTACAATGAATTCTACATCAAAAGCAGTTTTACAATGTCTAAGACATACATTTAGTCAGGGATAATAAAGATGGCAAAAGCGTATTTAGTTGTCAGGATAAAAGGACAAGCTGATGTTCCACATTGGGTTAATACTACATTAAATCTATTAAAATTAGAAAAAAAATATCGTGCTGTTATACTACCAGTTAAAGAAAACACAGCAGGGATGTTAAAAAAAATACAACATTATGTTTCCTGGCAAGAAATTGATACCAAAACAACCAAAGAGTTATTGGACAAAAAGGGGAGAAGAACAGGTTACAAAAAAATTACTACAGAGGATATTTCAAAAGCTGGTTTTAAAACAATAGATGATTTAGCAAGCTCTTTGTCAGAAGGAAAAATCAGTATGACAAAAATCAAACCGCTAAAACCATGGTTTGCTTTATCACCACCCAAGCAAGGATTTAAACGAAGTACAAAACGTTTGTATGGACAAAATGGAGTTCTTGGACATAATAAAGAGCTCACAAATTTGGTTAAGAGGATGATGTAAAATGCCAACAAGATTTCGGAAAACAAGAAAATTTAGAGGTTCAAGAAACCATGGATGGGGTCAAGTTGGTCAGCATAGAGCCAGTGGTCATAAGGGTGGTCTTGGACAATCTGGAATGTTAAAACATCACTTCAGTTCTATGCTAAAAGATGATCCGGACCATTTCGGTCATGGTTCTAACAACCCTCCACAACGAAATATCATAAAAAAATGGGCAACAGTTAGGGATCTAGATGATCTATACTTACGATACGGTAAACAAGAAAATGATAAAAAAATCTTAGACTTGAAGGCTTTGGGTTTTGATAAACTTCTAGGAGGCGGACAAGTCAAAAACGCATATTCGATAAGAATAGACCAATTTACCTCTAAAGCTGAAGACAAAGTCAAAAATGCTGGAGGAGAGTTGGTAGAAAAGAAAAAAAAAATAGACCAACTTACCTCTAAAGCTGAAGACAAAGCCAAAAATGCTGGAGAAAAGTTGGTAGAAAAGAATGGCTGAAGGTACTATTACAAATTATGTCCGAAAGGTAGTAGCTAAGGCAGAACCTTATTTACCTCAAATCCCGAAACCGAAAAAAAAAGTACCACTTCAAACTAAACTGCTGTGGTGTGGTGCCTGCGTTGTTGTTTACATGGTTATGGGGCAGACACCTCTATTTGGAGCCACCACTCCAGAGTTTGATTTTCTCGCATTTGCGCGTGTGATTTTTGCGTCACAGCAAGGATCCTTAGTTGAGCTTGGAATAGGACCAATCGTAACAGCTGGACTTCTTATGCAGTTACTTAGAGGTTCTGACATTCTCAAGTTTGACTTCAAAAATCCAGAAGAACGCGGTATATTTCAAACAGCAACTAAGATGCTCACTTACATAGTTATTTGTATAGAGGCACCTATCTACGGTTTAGCAGTTTATGGTGCAAATATTGCCGACCCTACGGTAATGGGAATTCTGATAGGGCAACTAATCGCAGCATCGATCTTTGTCATGTTCATGGATGAGCTTATTCAAAAGGGATGGGGGTTAGGTTCAGGGATTAGTCTATTTATTGCATGTGGTGTTGCTCAGCAGATACTTTGGAGTCTGTTCAGCCCTCTTCCTGCTGGTGATGGTGGTCCAATAGGTATTCTTCCTTACATTTTTGAATTGGGATTTTTGGATGCTTCAACTGGTATGTTTGGACACAATTTAGCTGATGCCATATTCAGGTCTAACCAATTACCTAGTATATTTGGACTTTGTCTTACGGCAGGAATTCTGTTGATACTTGTTTACACTCAGGGCATGAAAGTTGAGATTCCAATAGTATCTACAAAGTATAGAGGATTTTCGGCTACCTATCCAATCAAGTTGATGTACGTATCAAACATACCTGTAATTTTGGCATCGGCTCTTACGGCAAATGCTGTTTTTATAGGTCAAATGCTTTGGGCGCAACTAAACCCACGTAACGCCAGTCCATTTTTTAATATACTTGCACAATTTGATCCTACTAGTCCGTCATCACCTATAGGAGGAATAGTCTACTACATCACACCACCTAGAGGGTTAGAGCTTGTTGCGTTAGATCCTATGCGAGGAGTATTGTATGTCTTATTTATGATTGGTATTGTTGTTGTTTTTGGAAAACTATGGGTTGAACTAGGTGGTCTTTCATCCAAAAAGGCTGCACAAAATCTTTTGGATGCAGACGTGCAAGTACCTGGGTTTAGGAGATCAAATAAACCGGTAGAGGCACTCTTGAATAGATATATTCCTTCAGTTACTATTCTTGGCTCTGTGATACTTGGTCTTATAGCAGGAGTTTCTGATATTTTAGGCGTATTTGGATCTGGTATTGGTATTTTACTTACGGTGGATATTTTGATTAATTATTATAACCAGCTTGTTAGAGAAAAAGTAGAATTGGTTATGCCCAGACTAGGTGCTTGGCTTGGAAGAAAGTAAAAAAGTAGTCATAGTTGGAATTCCAGGAGTTGGTAAAACATCTCTTGTTACAAGGATTGCTGAATTAATCAAACAAAAAAATAAGACTGTCAGTGTACATAGTTATGGTACAGTAATGTTTGAAGAAGCAAAGAAAGCTGGAATTAAAAATAGAGATGAACTAAGAACTTTACCAATAGAAAAACAAAAAGAGCTTCAAAAAATGGCTGCACTAATGATTTCAAAACTGCAAGATGATGTGATTTTCATTGACACGCATGCTTTCATATCTACCAAGGCTGGATTCTATCCAGGTCTTCCAAATTATGTGATACAAATCATACAACCCACAAACTTCATTGCAATCACAGCTAGTCCTGATGAGATACATAATAGAAGAATGAAGGATGGAACCAGAGAGCGAGATCCTATTTCTATTGAGGACATTAAAAAGGAACTTGCTGTTCAGGATGCGATGCTTTCTAGTTGTTCTGTTCTTTCTGGTTCTCCCATGAAGGTGATTTTTAATCACGAGGGAAAGATTGAAGAGGCGGCAGTAAATGTAATAAATGCTATAGGACTATGACGGAGCTAAACTTCATTCTGTATTTCTTGGATTCGATATTCTTACAGGGTGATATTTTTGGCATTAGAGGAGAAGGTCCACTTGGAAGTGCTGATCCCATAGTAAAGGGCATGTTACCCTCAGCGGTTGCAGTAATCGGATTTTCTATCATGTTAAATCTCTTCAATGCTGGTGTTAGAAAGAAACTGGTTGATTCGGTAAAAATGAAAAGAATCATGAAAGAGACAAGGGCTTGGCAAAAAGAAAGAATGAAAGCATTTAGGTCAAAGGATGAAGGTAAGATTGCAGAATTAAACAAAAAATCCAAGTACATGAACAAAATGAGCATGGAAATG
This sequence comes from Marine Group I thaumarchaeote SCGC AAA799-O18, assembly GCA_000746705.1. Next base: position 14,041 of record JOTC01000013.1, read on the forward strand.
ATGCAGATGAATATGCGACCTATGTTGATAACAATAATTCCACTGTTGTTAATTTTCTACTTTCTAATGCCTTCATTGTTTTCATACACTGTAGCTGTATCTCCAATTCCTCTTAATGTAATACCTGTAGATTTCTTCGAACTTACTTGTTCATCTACGAAGATGGCTGCAGATGCTGCTGCAGGTCTTGGGCCATACTGTAATGTTGAAAATGAGATTTATTTATGGGCGTGGTATTTTTTGACTGCCATCGCATTTAGTGGAATAATCATGAAACTAACCAAGACTACCATGAACGAATAAAGTTGATAAAATCCGTAATCATTTCTGGACCTCCTGCAATTGGAAAAACAACTATCGCAAAGGGTATAGGAAAAGAGTTTGGTCTTAGACATTTAAGCGGTGGTGATATACTAAAGGAACTTGCTCAGGATGAGGGATTTGATACAGGAGGGAATGATTGGTGGGATACATCTGAAGGGATGAATTTCCTGAGTCACCGACAAGGAAATTCTGAATTTGATAAAAAAGTAGACGCTAAACTGAAAAAACTGTTTCTTGAAGGTAATGTTGTAATAACTAGTTACACGCTTCCGTGGATTGTTGAGGGTGGAGTTAAGATTTGGCTGGCAGGATCTATGGAGAACAGTGCAAGACGAATGACTGTTAGGGATAATCTGTCAAAAAATGACACCATCAAAATTGTACAAAAACGATATGATGAGAACAAAATAATTTACAAAACATTGTATGGATTTGAATTTGGAGAAGATCTATCAGTATTTGATAGGGTAATTGAAACTGACAATCTTGATGCAGGGCATGTACTTGAAATTGCGAAGTCAACTGTGAGGGAATTTTTTGAAATTAAAACAACTTGAGAATCTAATAACATTTGATCAAGACATTACAGACGATAATTACGGCACCTACTACAATAAACGTTCAGTTGAGCAGTTACTAAAGTATGGTTTGATACTTTTAGATAAACCACCAGGTCCTACTAGCCATCAAGTAGTTGCGTGGACAAAGCGAATCCTAGAAATTTCAAAGGCGGGTCATAGTGGGACGTTGGATCCACAAGTAACTGGTGTGCTTCCATTAGGTCTTGGTGAGGGCACAAAGGCTCTTGGTGTATTGTTATTAGGTCCAAAGGAATATCTTGCTTTGGGTAGACTTCATTCATTACCATCTAATGAACAACTTACTGACATCTTAAGGCAATTTTCTGGTGACATATATCAAAAACCGCCACAACGTTCAGCAGTTTCAAGGCAGACACGAATTCGACGAATCTTTGAGTTGGAATTACTTGAACAGAAGGAAAGATTGATTTTAATCCGTGTACTTTGTGAAGCAGGAACCTATATTCGAAAACTAATCTATGATTTTGGTGAAGTTTTAGGTTACGGTGGTACTATGATAGAGCTGAGACGAACACGTGTAAGCCAATTCCACGAAGACTACCCATTAGTTACTCTGCATCAAATTGCTAACGCTTTTACCGATTGGAAAGAAAAAAAAGATGATTCTGCTCTATTGAAAAGTCTGCTCTCCACCATTTTTTATTTTACCAGTCATACTACCATCATCATGCAGAATTAGGGAATCATCGTATAGCACATAGCCACCCTCAAATCTGTATTCAGTTGATTCAAATGATATTTTGGGTGGTTCGAGTATAGGTTTTTCAGAAGTTACTTGTGGTAGCTTAATTTTCAGCGGTAACATTTGTGCTGGCATGACAGGTGAAAACTTGTATTCTTCAGAAAACATACGGTTATCATCGTTAACAGACACGGTGATTGATGGAATTACTGGATACATTTCAGTATTTTTTACACCGCCAATTACAGTATAGATTCCATCATGATCATAAAACCCAACATACTCATGGTCTGGGATATACACCTCCCCGCTTGCAGAGACTGGAATTAGAACGAGAAGTGTGATTATTGCCGAAGTAAGAAATAATTTACTCATACATTCACTCCAGTTTTTCCATATTTACTCTTTTTTCTAATCTTCATAATTAGAACGGCTGGGGCAATAAAGTACATTCCAATATTCAAAATAATTACCCCTATACCATATCCTAACATCTCAGATTCAGAGTTAATATCAGCATACTGTAACAGAGTCAGAGATATCAATAGAGGAGTTAGCGCTAGTTTCACAGCCTCCTTGAATATTGGATTCTCTCTTTCATAATCAGCTATTGTTGGACTGAATGAGTAATAGAAATGATTGAAACCAGTCATAAAGTTAGTTCCTGATTCTGTTTGGAGTACAGTATTGTCACGAATCTCTCTCAAGAATTGAACTTGTGGCGCCATTTCAGGTGGCTGTTGCTATGAGGCAGCCACCACCGTTAGACACTTCCTGTGATTCCATGTCAAGGCTTTTCATTTCAACTATCTCTATTACATGTTCACCTTTTCCGTTAATTGTCATACCGATATAGATACTGTTGTCATTTTCGTTGATAATAGGAAAAACTTCTTGCCCATCAAGTAAAACCGTAACTGCACCTACAAAAAATCCCTTGGGAATATAAAACTCACATTCGTTTCCTTCTTCATTACCAGTTTCAACATTAAATGTTAAACTTTTGTCAGTCTCACTAAATGTGGGTGGAAGCACTGGAAAATTTGCAACTCCCTCAATTTCAAAAGCATTTTCGCCAGAATTGATTATATATTTGAATTTTAATCCAACATTCTCTAATTCTGAAATATCAACAGCATACGCAGGTAAAATTATAACAATTGATAAAATAAATATTAAAAAAATAACACTCTTCAACTATGCCACACTGGACAAAACTCGCTTACGTATTTCTTTATCTTTTGCGATTCTTTTATGTGATGGGTCAGCCAATATTACCTCAAACCAATAATGCATACCATCCTTATACAAGAAGTAAGACCCAAGAAGTTTCATATTCCGATATCTTTCTAAAACTCTTCTCTCTGCTACCTGTTTCATAGAAACGTCAGCCTTGATTCTAGTAACGCCTAAGTGCTTTGGTCTCCTTCCGCCTCTAGGCCTTTGTTTTCTCATTCCGCCAGTTCCCACACGCATTCGGATAACAACAATTCCCTGCTTTGCCTTATAACCGAGTCTTCTAGCTCGTATAATCCTGCTAGGTTTTGGTATTCGAATAATTGCATTTTGTTTTCTCCATAAAGCAGCTTTATCACGAAGATCACTAGAGTTATTCTTCCACATTTTTATCCAAACCTGTTCCTGATCACTTGGCATGAAATTAACGAGTAATAACCCTTAATATTCGTAATAATTCGATCGTTATTGTGAAAATTACCGCGTTATTACTTTTGTTATTAGTTATCATGTCTACTTTACCATACATGAGTCAAACTTTTGCTGTAGTTACAGTAACCATTGAAACAAGTCAAGACATTTACCATTATGGTGAGCATCTGTCAATGACAATCAATGTTTCTGAGATCACTGGAGATATTGCAACTGTATACATTATAGACATGGAAGAGAGAAAAAGCATATTATTAAGCCCGCCAATTTCTCAAAAAACTACAGAACTTCCTTCACGACATCCTTTTGATGCTACAATATGGAAAGCTGGTTTCTATACGCTAGAAGTTGAATATTCCGGAGAAAAGTCAGCGGTACAGTTTTCTATTGAGGATACCGGAGAAATTGCCCTGCCTTTCTGGATAAAAGATCTCGCAAAAATGTGGATAACTGAACCACTTGTTACAGACAAAGATTTTACACGTGCAATAGAATATCTAATTCAAAATGAAATTATTAAAATACCATATACTGAACCCGAAGGTGAAACAATAGCAAGTATACCAGATTGGGTAAAAACTAATGCTGAATGGTGGCTTTATGAAAAAATTTCAGACACAGAATTTACTCTGTCGTTACAATATCTCATAAAAAAAGGAATTATAACTATATAATTATCAAGTAGTTTTTTTTCTAGAAGCTCTTGAAATCAAATATAGAAATATCGCAATAACAAACGCAATCAAGACTGCAAAAGTGATAGAATATATCCATGAACTTACAGTTTCAGCAGATGACGTGGAAGGAGCTGGCGTAGATTCAACACTAACAATTTCATCTAAAACACAGGCACCATCTTCAAGATGTGTACCTTCCCCACATTTTTCCTCTGCTGCTTCTGCTGCTTCTGCTGCTTCTGCTGCTTCTGCTGCTTCTGCTGCTTCTGCTGCTTCTGCTGCTTCTGCTGCTTCAACTTCTGGAATAATAAAACTAAAAGTTGTAGTCGCACTTGTGTCCCCATAATTAACCGATATATTGTAATCGCCAGCAAACTTCCACAGAGAACCAGCAGTGTTAACGTTGTAAAGGAAACTACCTACATCGGAAGGAAGTATTTGAGATATTGTGATTATATTGTTATTTGGATCAATTATTCTAAGTGCAACCTCATAGACCTTAACTGGGTCTGATGTATCAAAATTAGTTATTGACCCAGAAACCAATATTACTGATCCTTTTTCATATGACAAATAATCTGTTTCAACAGTAATAGTCTGCGGTTCAGCATAAACAAAAGCAGGTGATAACACCAAAAAAAATAACATGATAAAAACTAGTAATTTCAATTTATAATACACCACGAAGTATCTGTATTATCTTTTCTGCTATAACATTTGCAGCTAATGACTGAGCTTCTTTTGTCTGAGCGCCTATGTGTGGTGTTGCTATGAAGTTAGGAAGGGTGATAAGCCTGTTTCCAGTAGCAGGTTCTACCTCAAAAACATCAAGTGCTGCACTTTCCAAGTTTCCGGCTTTTAGTGCATTGTATAATGCCTCTTCATCAATCACACCACCACGCGAAGTATTAACGATATGCGCACTCTTTTTCATCAGCTTCAGTTTTTCTGCGTTTATCATGTGTTTTGTACTGTCAAGTAATGGCACATGAATCGATATATAGTCAGAGCTTGATAGTAAAGTATCAATATCTGATTTCATAAGACCAACCTCTTTTGAAAATTCTTCGTCTATAGCAACTACATCATATCCAATGATATTCATGTTCAATGCTCTTGCAAGTCTACCTAACCTTTTGCCTATATTTCCCAGTCCAATAATTCCAAGATATTTACCCTTCAATTCACTACCCATCATCTCCTTTTTAATCCAGTTTCCATTACGGACCTCTCTATCAGCTCGTGGAATCTCCCTTGCCATAGAGAGCATTAAACCCACAACAAGTTCAGCTACGGCAGTAATTGCCCCCTCAACTGCATTGATTACCTTGATGTTTTTTTCCTTGGCAGCTTCCTGGTCAATATTATCAAGTCCAACGCCTACCCTTGCAATTATCTGACATTTGTCAGCCTTTTCTATCAATTCCTTGACCAATTTGGTTCTACTACGTACAACAACCACATTGAAGTTTCCAATCTTTTCCGCAATCTGTGCTGTGGTAATTTCAGGTTCATATGTAACTTTAAGGCCGTTTTTATCAAGAATTTCCTTCAGTATGGGATTCACTTGATCACAAATCAAAACTGATTGATTTAGAGACATGATGATCAATTTCAAAAACAGAATATAATTGATTATGAGCTAATATCAATTAATTTTAGTTTTTGAAGTAAAAAAAAAGAAAAAATGTTGGATTTTCCCTAAAGGAGGGATGGTACAACTACCCATAACTCGACGGCGCCATCGGCTGCTTGTGCTGCTGCGACTGAGTCGCTACACATGCAGTGAACATTCTTTGCTGGATGATGTATTGATTGTTCTCCATATGGTGGAATTGCATCATATGGGTTACCTAATACACCAGAGTATGCACCAGCATCAACTGCACCTTGAACAACACCTAGTGCTGTTGCGGTTTCGTTGATAGTAGGTAATGGTAAACCAGCGACCCAAATAGTGGCTGCACCAGTGTAAATTGCTGCATAGTCGTGGTTGACACCAGCGTAAATGCCAGGTTCATCAAAGACAAGATCAACAATCATGTTCTGGGAACCACCAAGTAACCATGTTTCTGTACCACCAGATTGTACTCTGTTGCCCTGTGTGACTCTGTCAAGAATCTCACCGACAATGTGGAAGTAAACCGGTTCGTTGCCCTGGTTCTCAATAAAGATTCTGTTATGCAAGCCGGTTGGTGTGAACAACAACTGTGATTGATACTGCTTGAGGTCCATGCTATTCCATGGCTGTGCTACAAAGATGTTTGTTCCAGGATGACCGTTAAGCAAGTTATGGATCTCATTTGGTACATAACCAAATGGTTGTCCGTTAACTGCTGTGTAAACAGTATCATGTGCGAACATCTTAGTTGCATCATATGTACCTCCATCAGTCAAGTACATTTGTTGGTATTGAAGTTGCCACTCCAATGCGTCTCCTGAATAGAATTGTCTATCTCGTGAAACGTCACCATTAGCATTTACAGCTGTCTTTTCAACCATTAACTTACTGTAACCATCAATTGGATCAACTATGGCGATACCATACATTCCTTGAAGGACGTGTTGGTCCATTGCTGCTACATTAACACCAGAACAGTGGTATTTGTATACTCCTGGGACTTCTGCAATGTAACAATAAGTCTTTTCAGTTCCTGGCTGTACTGCACCAAATGTTGGTACAGCAGTAACCTGTGATGCGTGCATATCGTTACCGTGTGGTGTTGGTTCACCATCTGGTACAGTTAGTGTCATCTTTACGACGTCACCTTGTGTAACCCTTAGTGTAGGTCCTGGGATCTGCTCACTGAAGGTCATAGCACTCCAAGTGCCACCACCTAATCGTGGGAGATCGATACTTACACCAGTAAGTGGAAACTCAACGACAGTACGATTTTTGTATGCTTCGCTGTCACAGCTACCAGCCTCAGCAAATGCTGCTGGCATAACGAGTTCTAATCCGCCCATGTCATGGATTTTTTGTAAGGCATTAACATCACTGCTAAATGCCGCTCCAGTCATTTGGGATGTAAAACTACTTCCGAATAGCGCGCCGCCCATGACAGCTATTGCTGCTATGGTAAACATGAAGTTCATGCGCTTATTCATCGTGATCAAGGGATCAAATAGGGAATTAATATAGCTTTATGAAGAAACTGTAAAGATGATCCTTCTGGTTTATCGCTCACAAATGTTTGAATAACATACTATATCTTGTAAAATAATCTTTTTACTAAAATTTATACTAAGAAGAGACTAATTGTATACGTGAGATACAGAAGCGACAAGGATTCTCTAGGTTCAGTTAAAATACCTACAGACGCGTATTACGGACCATTTACAGGTAGAGCTGTAAAGCAGTATCACGTTACTGGACAGAAACCGCACATATATTTGATAAAATCATTCGTCATGATAAAACGTTCTGCTGCAATTGCAAACATGAAAACAAAAACATTAGATAGGAAACGAGGAAATGCGATTGTCAAAGCATGTGACAAAATTCTTGCGGGAAAATACCAGGACGAGTTTGTTGTTGACATGATAAACTCTGGTGCTGGTACAGCATTTAACATGAACACAAATGAAGTTATTGCAAATGTTGCATTAAGGATTCTTGGTAAGAAATTGGGACAATACAAGTTCCTTCATCCAAACGACCATGTTAACATGTCACAATCAAGTAATGATACTTATCCTACAGCAATGAATATGTCAACTCTATTTGCATTAAACACGTTACTCCCAATAATTTCCAAGTTAACAAAGTCACTCGCTAAAAAAGCAAAACAATTTTCAAAATATAAAAAAATTGGAAGGACACATCTTATGGATGCGCTTCCAGTTACACTTGGAAGTGAATTTGATGCATATGTCACTTCTATTACTAAATCATCTCATGCGATAATACATTCAAAGAAACAACTTGAACAAGTTGCCTTGGGGGGAACAGCTGTGGGAACTGGTGCTAACTCACCTAAGAGATATAGAAAAATTGCCATACAAGAACTCGCTAAAATCTCGAAACTTGGACTAGTTGAACAAAAAAACATGCAACATTCTTTACAAAGTAAATTTGCTATTGCTAATACATCATCAGCAATTAGGAACTTTGCCGTTGAACTAGGAAAGATTTCAAATGACATTAGATTAATGGCTTCGGGACCAATTGCGGGACTAGGTGAACTTGAGATTCCAGCAGTACATGCTGGCTCTTCAATCATGCCAGGAAAGGTAAACCCATCTCTCGCTGAATGTATGAATATGATCTGTTTTAGTATAATAGGCAATGATACTACGGTAGCTTTTGCAGCACAAGCAGGTCAATTAGAGCTTAACGTGATGCTTCCAGTAATGATCAAGGCTATACTTGACTCTACTGACATGCTAACAAACTTTTTGCCAATATTCTCTGCAAATCTCATAGATGGACTTGTTTCAAATAAGAAAAGACTACAGAGTAATATTGAAAAAAGCCCTGTAATTGTAACATTATTGGCTCCAAAACTAGGCTATCAAAAGTCAGCTGAACTTTTCAAAGAATCAGTGAAAACAAAAAAGACAATCCGCGATCTTGTAATTTCAAAAAAATTAATGACTAAAAAGCAAGTTGACTCTTTGTTAAAGTAGACATGGCAAAAATTTGGGTTGAGGCTTATGGTTGCTCAGCTAGCTTTGCAGATTCAGAGATGATATCTGGCTTAATCGTAAATGGTGGTCATACACTTGCACGAAGTCAGTCAGAATCCGATCTTAATCTTATCGTAACTTGTTCTGTAAAGGATGCTACAGCGACAAAGATGGTTCATCGCATAAAGCAGTCGGAGTCAAAACCACTTATTGTTGCAGGATGCCTACCAAAGGCAGAAAGACATACTGTTGAAAAATTTGCAAAGAATGCTAGTATGATGGGACCAAATTCCATTGGAAAAACACTTGAGGTGGTAGAAACCACACTAAGCGGCTCAAAGGTTGTAGCACTTGATGATACAGATCTATCCAAAGTAGGCATACCAAAAATAAGGCTGAATCCTATTGTGGGAATTATAGAAATCGCTAATGGATGTATGAGTGAATGTACGTTCTGCCAGACAAAACTGGCAAAAGGTGATTTGAATAGCTATAGAGTTGGAGATATTGTAAGGCAAGTTAGAAAAGAACTTGATGATGGCTGTAAGGAAATATGGCTCTCTTCAACTGACAATGGTTGTTATGGCTTTGATATTGATGAGGATATATCTTCCTTAATACACAAAGTCAGTCAGATACCTAAAGATTTTAGAATTAGGGTTGGAATGATGAACCCTATGTTTATGCCTAGGATAAGGGATAACCTACTCAAATCATTTGAAAATCATAAAGTATTCCGGTTTTTACATGTTCCAGTTCAAAGTGGTAGTAATGATGTACTCAATCACATGAAGCGTGGGCATACGGTTGAAACATTTAAGGATGTTGTGAAAAAGTTTAGAACAAAATTTGGTCCGTTTACAATCTCAACTGACATTATTATAGGATATCCAACCGAAACACAGGAAAACTTTGAAGAAACGATTACACTTTTGAAAGAAACCAGACCTGATGTTGTAAATATTTCACGATATAGCCAAAGACCTGGAACAGTAGCTGCAGAAATGCATCAGGTTGATGTTATGGAAGTTAAGCGAAGAAGTAAGCAACTCACCGAATTGATAAACGATATCTCATTTGAAAACAACAGAAAATGGGTTGGGTGGAAAGGCAATGTTTTGTTCAATGAAAATTTAGGTGGTCAGGTCAAGGGAAGAAACTTTGCATATAAGCCGATATTTGTGAATGAGATAACAGAAATTGGGCAAATATGCATAGTTAGAATAGTGGATGCTACTACTCACAGTCTTATTGGTGAGATCGCAAGTTAAAAAATTTTGATCGATGTTTTGATCAAAACTTAGTTAACTGTTATTTACCGGAATTTTGTATCATATGATACTATGACATTTCAGTTGACGGAACCTATACTGTTAATTGGTGTAGGAGGAATTGGTGCTAGACTCACTGAAAAGACAAAAAAATCTCTGAATTCTGATTGCCTTTTGATTAGCCATGACCAGAAAGATCTAACTTCTGAAAATTCGATAAAAATTTCTACAAAATCAGTTGTTAACCCATCAACCCATCTAATTAGAGGTTCAACATTAGAAGCCTCAGGTGAAATTAAAAAAAATATAGATAATTATTCGACTGTTATTTTAATGTCTAATCTAGCTGGAAGAGCTGGTGCTGGTATTGGACCTATAATTTCTAAAATTTGCAGGCAGGAACAAAAAAATCTTCTGTCTTTCACTATTATGCCATTCAAATTTGAAAAGGAAAGAATATTCCAATCTGGTGTTGCTTTAAAAAGGATTAGAAAAGATTCGCAATGTACCATAGTTCTTGACAATGATGCACTTCTTGATAGCAACCCTGAGCTTACACAACAGCAATGTTATGAGATTGCAAATAAAGCAATTGAGTGTATAACAACTTCGCTTAAATCTTCTGAAATATCTGAAGATACAAACATCTTGTCAACAAGCAAAACTGTAGATGATATTGAAGTTTCTCTCAAAGATTCACTGAGAATGCTATATGAAGATGCTCCTCCTAATAGCATTAAAAGATCTATGTTGTATATCTATGGTAACAACAATATTCCTGTTGGAGTGCTAAATACAATTTCAAACATAACTGGTGGAACATTTGACGAGGATAGTCTCCATGTGTATATGTCGTCTAATGAATCAAAAATTGCTATGCTGAGCTCAATTCAAGGCGAAACAAGGTTTGACAAATATGATCCACTTGGAATAATTTCGTCAGAAAATACAATTGATTGGGACGAACCTGAATGCAGTATTAACTGTGAACTTGATTTAAAACAGTTAGAGTAAAAATTAATCTTTAGATTTTCGTTTAAGCTTTCTTTTCGTGTCTTCTTGTTTGAAAAAATCAGGTTCATCTTCTGGTTTTGATTCTGGTTCTGGTTCTGGTTTTGATTCTGGTTTAGCTGTAGGTTCTGGTTTTGATTCTG
>JOTC01000014.1 GCA_000746705.1 Marine Group I thaumarchaeote SCGC AAA799-O18
GATGTATACTGAAAATGAAGAAGATGCAAATAATTTCAAGGAGGTATTATTAAGATGGCAAACAAAATCTCAACAGCAAAAACCATCGGATTTGATTCGGATTAATAAAACAAAAGAAACATAGAAAATAATAGTTTACGCAGTCATCATTTTTTTGCGATCAAGACTGATTATATTTTTTAATCTGACATCATTTATTACAATCACAAACTTTGAATGTATATTGAAAGAAAAATTTACAAACTCGGAGAAAAAAAAACTTCTAAAACATTTTTCAAATATTAATGACTCTGTATTTGCAATCACAACACCAAAACAAGTGGATAGAGGTGCCCTTATGTCACGTTATAGTAGAACAGATAAAAACATGCGTAAAGTATTTCTTGATGAATTTTTAAAAAACCAAAAGCGTGGAGAGGAGTTTTACAAACGTGTTTTACTTGAATATGGTGACGATTCAGTTGCTGAATTAGGTAGTGCACAAATTGCAATTGAAGGCTTGTCAAATATTGCAGTAAAAAAAATAGAGGATAGACGCATTGGTTTATCTTATTTAGAAAAATCTTCAAGATATGTTGCTTGGGATAAAAAAGTGAATGGCAAATACAAGTTTTATCGTGAGCCTGTTTTAATGAAGTCTAGTTTTGCTGATGATTATTTAGAATCATGTAATTTAGATTTTGAGTTATACACAAAAAATATTCAGCCTATGCTGAAACTCATCAGAGAAAATGATCCAATTGAAAATTATAAATTTAAAGATCACCGTGGTGTTGAAAAAAAATTTTTACAATTAAAAAATGATAATGATATAAAATCAGCTAACATGATTTATCGAGCTGCAACAAAAGCGAAAGCATTGGATGCTTTGCGAGGATTCTTGCCTGGTTCTACATTAACAAATGTTGGTATCACTGGTAATGGTAGAGCGTTTGAATATCTTATAATAATTCTTTTGAGTTCTAAACTGACTGAGGAAAAACAATTAGCAATAAAAATTAAACATGAATTAGATACTACCATTAAATCATTTGTTAGTCGTTCAAATGATCAATATGGTAAAGCATTCCAAAAATATCTTAAAACAATAAATGGAATTTCCTTAAAAATGGCTAAAAATCAAAATCATGATAAACGTATTCTTGGAAACAGTGTTAAATTAGCTGAATTTGAACCTGAAATAAGATCAATTAACAATGTTATCACGGCATTAATTTTTGAACAATCCAGAGGTATTTCGTTTCAACAAATTTTTCAAAATATTAAAAAATTGAGTAAGAAATCAAAAATGAAAATTATTGAACAATTAACTAAGGCTAGAAAGAATAGGAGACATAGACCGCCGAGGGCATTTGAAATGACTAATTATACTTTTGATTTAGTCACAAACTTTGGTATGTTTAGAGATTTTCATAGGCATAGAGCATTAACTCTTGGAAGGCAATTACTTACAACTGATCATGATTTTGATACGCCTAAAGAGATTATAGAATTAGGTGTTGAAAAAGATTTCAAAGATTGTATGTACAATACAAAAAATATCTTTGTGAAAATGAGGGAAAAATTTCCAGAACAGTCTCAGTATATTGTTAATTTTGCATACAACTATCCATATTACATGCGTTTCAATTTACGTGAGGCAACACATCTTATTGAATTAAGGACTGTACCACAAGGTCATCCTGATTATCGAAAAGTTGCTCAAAAGATGTATTACTTAATCAACAATAAACACCCAACTTTAAGTAAAATTATGAAATATGTTGACTTGAATCAGTATGAATTGGAAAGATTTGAATCAGAGAAACGTACGGAAGAAAAAAGAAGAAGAATTGGCTGATAAAATTATAAAAACAGATAAGGAATGGAAAAATGAGTTAACCCCTGAACAATATAACGTGTGTCGGAAAAAAGATACAGAAATACCATTCACAGGAATATATTGGGATTGTAAGGATAAAGGAATTTACAGATGTTCATGTTGTTATGCAGAACTTTTTGATTCTAAAACAAAATTTGACTCCGGAACTGGATGGCCTAGTTTTTTTGAACCAATTATTAGTGATAACATTGAATGTGTTAATGACACAAGCGGCGGTATGTTACGCATTGAGGTGAATTGTGGTAAATGCGGTGCACATTTAGGACATGTTTTTGATGATGGTCCGCAACCTACTAATCTCAGATACTGTATAAACTCTATTTCTTTACATCTAGATAAGTTAGACTAAATAATCCATTCAGTGTTACGATACCATGCGGATCATACTTTGTGGTTTTGGAGTTGTAGGTCAAAGCTTTGCTAAACTTCTTGAATCAAGATCTGAGGATCTATATGCAAAATATGGTCTTAAGCCTAAGATTATAGGAGTTTTTGATAGTACAGGAAGTGCGGTTGAAACATCTGGTATAAACGCTTCTCGTTTAATTAAAATGAAAAGAAAATATGATTCTGTAAAAAAATATTCAAGTACAAAAAACAACATTTCAGGATTGGACATGATCAACAATTTGAAAGCTGAAGTTCTTATTGAGACAACAACAAGTAACTATAAAGATGCCGAGCCTGGGATGACACACATAATTAATGCAATGAAACAGGGAATGCATGTTATTTCTGTCAATAAAGGTCCCTTAGCACTTGCATTTCCTTCTTTATTGGAGCTCGCTGAATATAACAATATTTTATTTCGTTTTAGTGGAACAGTCGGTGGTGGTACGCCTATTTTGGATTATGCAAAAAATAGTTTAAGTGGTGAACAAATTATTTCATTTAATGCCATACTAAATGGTACTACAAACTACATTCTAACTAACATGGCGAATGGCATGTCATTTGATGACGCATTAAGCGATGCTAAAAAAAGAGGTTATGTCGAAGCTGATGAATCACTTGACCTCGACGGTCTTGATGCCGCAGCAAAACTAGTAATTTTAGCAAACTGGATAATGGGAATGAAAGTTACTATGCCGGATATTAATAGAACTGGTATTAGAAAAGTTGATAGTAAAACCATCAAAAAAGCTGCAGACAAAAACTGTGCAATAAAATTGATAGCATCTTGTAATAAGGAATTAGTTGTTGAACCAAAAGAAATTCCTATGGATGATCCATTGTGTGTAAGCGGAACATTAAATGCAATTTCCTTTACGTCTGAACATTCAGGTACACAAACTGTTATTGGTCGTGGTGCTGGAGGAATTGAAACAGCTAGCTCCATTTTACGGGATTTAATTGACATAAGAAATGAGATTACAAAAACTTGAAGTCTAATCTTATATCAAAAAGTGAAACTGCCCAAATACTTCTACAAATAAATTCACAGTGGAAAATACAATTGCCAAAACTAAAGAATGTAAAATTTCACTATGTAGATGGTAAAGGTATTATAATTACAGGTACAGGATTTACTGCGGTGAAGATTGGTGAAGACATCTTACCGTTTCTAGATGACACACAAACACTAGAAAAATTTCCAAACGTTGTAGTGGATATGGGCGCTATTAAATTCGTCTGCAAGGGTGCTAATGTAATGAGACCAGGTATTTTAAAATTCTCTGATTTTGAGAGTGGTGAAATAGTTTGTGTTACTGAAGAATCGCACCACAAATTTTTGTCAGTAGGAAAAGCAAAAATATCAAGTGAAGAAATAAAAAAAACTGAAAAGGGAGAAGTGTTAAAAAACCTACATTACATTTCAGATGATTTTTGGGAAGTTAAAAAAGAAATAAAATACTAAGTGATCTTTTCTGTAGATTCTTTGGTACCATCTTTGTTTATTACTAGAACATCTATGTTATCACCACTTGCTGAATCTCTCATGCTAGCAGCACGAACTGATTTCACAGCAAGATCAATGGCTTCAACCTCATTCAATTGCTTTTTGTATTGCTGGTCCAAAATACCTAATGCCATTTCTGCTCCTGTGCCAACAGCTGCATAATCGTCGGGTAGGACAGAACCTAATGGATCCAATGTAAATATGGTTGGCTTGTCAACTAAACCACCAACAATAACCTGTGTCAATAATGGGAAGAATCTTCGTTCATACATCATATTTGACATCATTTTTGCAATTGTATTTGGCGGCACATCTCGTTTGATCTCCAATTTTCTAATCTTAGCCAATGCAGAAATCTGTAATGAAAGAAGCTGCATATCAGCTACCAATCCAGCACACGCAGCACCAACATTAGGTGTAATTACAAATGTCTTTTTTGTGGACTTGCTGACAACAAAATTTCCATAAGCAATTCTACGCTCGCTTGCAAAAACTACACCTTCATTATATGTAATGCCAACAGCTGTTGCACCAGGCATATACATTGCAGTCATAGATCAAGTGGATTTTGAGGAGAATAAAAGTTATTGCGACAATGTTTTTGGAAAATATTAGCTAGATCTGGCAAAATTATTCAAGATAAGACACATACATTTTGTGGCTTTTTTCAGTAAATCAGTACGCGTAAACTCGTTTGGAGAATGAATGCGTGAGAATACATAGGTAGAGCCAATAGCAATTGCAGGTGCTTTTAGAATATGTGTAAATGCATGCATAGGACCAGTTCCAGCACTAGAAATACTTAGTAGGAATTTTCCAAAAGATCCACGAGCAGCTTCCGTAACATCAGAAACAAATGGATGCTTGGAATTAGTTCTTGCGGCGGCCTCACCGTGATATACCTTAATCTTAATATCGCCAAACCCGTTTGTTTTTAGATGACGTTTTAATCTCATAATCTGTTTTTTTGGATTCATTTTAGGCACTAATCTAAAATCAATTTTCACACGTGCCTCTGCTGGCAGAACAGTTTTTGCACCTTCACCATAGTATCCGGAAACTATTCCTGCTATATTGCATGTTGGATCAGCAACCAGAGATTTTTTAATTTCAAGACCTGTCTTATTTCCTAAAAACTCTCTAATCCCATACTCCTTTCTGAATTCTTTTTCATCAAATGGAAATGCTTTGAGAATTTTGATATCTGATTTGCTAAGAGACTGCACTTCCTTGTACCAATCCTTGATCAAGATTTTTCCTGATGAATCACGCAGTGTTTTTATGGCTTCAGTTAAACTCCAAGCAGGATTTTTAATCAATACAGCAAGACTTGAATGCGCGTCCATCTTTGATTCTCTCAATGTTAATTCAACATACAGCAATCCTTTCATTCCAAGATCTATGATTGGTCTGTTTTTACTATCAACGTGTCCAAACTCCCATATCACACCATCGCAAGAAAACTTCTTTCGATATTTTTTTAGGTATTCCTCAATATGGGCGCTCCCGGTTTCTTCCTCCCCCTCTATAACAAATTTTACATTACATGGAACATCTCCAGTAACTTTTAGAAATGATGCAACTGCCCTTATTCGTGTAATCAACTCACCTTTATCATCAGATGAGCCTCTTCCATAGATTCTATTTCCTTTTATTTTTCCACTAAATGGATCCTCATCCCAAAGTTCAATTGGTTCAACTGGCTGCACATCATAATGGTTATAAAATAACAAAGTCTTGTTTGGATTTTTCTTTGACTTCACCTCACCATATACAATTGGTGGATAGCCTTTCATTGTCAGAATTTCTGCATTTATGCCAGATTTTTTTAAAGTACTCCTTACAAGATATGCACATTTTTTTATTCCCTGATTTTTAGCAGAGACACTTGGTTGTTGTATTAGTATACGTAGATCTTTCACAAGCACATTCATGTTTTTATCAACATGCTGTAGAACTTTTTTCATACTCATTTTATTTTATCAAATGATTTCATGACGCTAGGCAATGCGTCCAATAAATCAGTGGCTGTCATATGAGGTCCAAGTTTCTTTTGTGTGCTTTTACCAGCAAGACCATTAAAGTATGCACTAATTACTGCGGATTCTAATGTATTCCTATTGCGTGCAAGCATTCCCGCTATAATACCTGAAAGAATATCACCAGTCCCACCAACAGTCATTCCAGGTGTGTTTGTTGGGTTTAGGTAAGTTTTTGCACCATCAGAAATTATATCAGTTTGACCCTTTAGGAGAATCGTAATAGAATGTTCTTTTGCAAATTTTTCTACCATTGTAATACGTGCATTCTTTGAATCTGGTGGAGACTCCCCAAACATCTTTTTGAACTCACCAGCATGTGGAGTGACAACCACGTTTTTTCCAGACAAAAGTGGGAGAATGTAATTTACTAATGCAGTTGCATCTAGTGAAAGCCTAACATCTCTATCAAGTAATGATTTAACCAGAAGCTTTAGTGCCTCAGGATCTTGAATTGAAAGACCCATACCTATCGTGGCAGAATCCAAGTCATCAGGAATTTGACCTAATAGTTTGTTAACTGCCCCACGAGTTAATTTAGAATCAACCAAAGGAATTACAATAAGATTTGGTGAAACTGCACGGGTAGATTGTACATTAATTTTTGGAACGCATGTATAAACTAGATCAGCGCCTGTCTTTAATGCAGCAAGAGATGAGAGAGCTGGTGCACCATGATAGATATAACTCCCGCCAAGAACTAGTACCTTCCCATTGTCACCCTTTCTGGAAGATGATTTTCGTACTGGTACAAATTTTTTTACCAGTTTTGATGTTATAGTGCTTGACATTATACCCACTTACTTTTTTGATGAATAAACCTTCTTTTTAGTCACTACTTTTGCTTTGGTATCTTTTGATTTTTTGATATGCTTCTTATCAAAGAATGACTTCCTTGCATAAGCAAGATATGTTGTATGTCCGATTCCTCGAAAAGAATGTCTTGTCTTTCCTTCACGTGCTTCAATATGACGAAGAATTTGTTCAGTACATTCAATGTCAGAAAATTCATTTTGTACCAAAACATGAACTAATTTTTCGAGTTGGTTCATGGTAGGACAGATTGCTACGAACCCACCACTGCCTTTTAGCATCTTTCGTGCCTGTGGAACCACATTCCAAGAATCACCTAAATCAACAACAACTAGATCAACTTCTGAATGCGGTAATTTTTTTACTTTCTTAAAATCAGATTCATTCATAGTAATGTATTTTGACATGCCAGCTTTTTTGATATTTTTTTCAGCTATTTTCATAAATTTAGGTTCAACATCGTATGTGTATACATGACCGCGTGGCTTTACTATCCCAGCTAAAAATGATGTTAATGAACCACTTCCTGTTCCAATCTCAACAACTTTTTGGCCACTGGTAAGACCTGTTCTAGCAACTATGTATCCCAAATCTTTTGGATAAACTATCTGAGTGCCGTGTTGTATCTTCATTACAAAGTCATGGATGGTTGGTTCAAAAAGATAAACATACTTGTCCTTGTTTGTGACAAGTCTAGAACCATATTCCCTGCCTATTGCATCACTATGCTTGATGACTCCGATGTGAGTGTGTAGTTGCTCATTTTTTGAAATTTTAGCCAGCCATTTTTTTGAATCATTATAAAAGAACAAAACATAGTTGTTCTGCTTTATTTTTGTCATAAGGTTAGATACTCAATTTGGTTATATGTAATAATCTATCTACATGCGCTGTGGCACCGTAATGCCTAACAAATCTAGAGCCTTTTCCAAAGTTAATCCGAATGATAATACTAAACATAATCTGGCATTAACTAATTCTGGTGTTTCAGCTTTCAAAACTTTAACATGTTCATAAAATGAGGAAAATGTAACAGCTAAACCATAACAATATTTGGCAATAACTTTTGGAGAATAATTTTTGGCCGCATCATTAACAAAAATCTCAAACATTCCAATCTGTTTGATAAGATTTAGATCGTGTTCAGTGTTCAATTGATCAAATGATGCATTAAAATCTGGTTTTTTATTTGATTTTTCTAATATTCTAGCAGCTCTAACGCATGAATATTGAATGTAACTACAAGTATCTCCCTCAAGCTTTAGTGATGTATTGATATCAAAAGTTATAATTTTATCAAGATCAGGTTTAACCAATTCATATCTTATAGTTCCGTTAGCAACGTTATGTGCAATCTCATTGAGTGACGCATCATCTAGGCTGATATTCCTTTCTTTTGATTCAAGATAAATGCGTTTTTCAAGTTTTTCAATAATTTCGTCCGCATTAACGTAAAGACCTTTTCTACCTGACATCTGTACCTCCCTGCCATCGGTTTTATTACCAAGAAGTTTTGCAGTTTCAGAGCTTAGTGTAACTGCCTCATAACCAAGATGAACATAAGAACTCTCTGGACTAAATTTTGACATAATATCAGTAACAATTTTTTGAAGGTTAGCTTGTCTATTATCAATAACTGTTATGACCTTGTTAGCAGCAAAAGATTGCTTTGGTATCTGTGCTTCATCAAGCGTTGTTTCATACAATACTTTGCCATTTGACTGCGCAGTATATTTTGAATAATTGAATGGGTCATTTAATACACCAAGTTTCCAAGCTGCGTATGGTATGTCCTTTGCAACATATGTGGCAACTCCATTACTTCTAACAAGTATTTTATCATCTTCATTTTCAATTGGCAATATCCAGCAACCCGCATTATCACCCTCATCTTGAAAGCGTGTAAGGTTCTCAGATTTCATTCTCTCGAATACTTTTTCCCAGAG
>JOTC01000015.1 GCA_000746705.1 Marine Group I thaumarchaeote SCGC AAA799-O18
CAAATACCACTAGTATCGGCTTGTTTACTTTACCGTATTTTTTAGCATCAGAACCAGTAAAAATTTTCCCATATCTTGATGTGAGAATAGTGTTACCATTCCATGTTGATAAAAGTGCTAATAAATTTGATCTTTCTTTTACTTTATAACCCCAATAATTCTTTAATTGTTCTTTCTGGATTTCTTTTATAGTTAATTTTGGATTTAATGTTTTTATTTGTAAAACAATTCTTGTACCAGGTTTATCTTTTCCAAAATATTGTAGGAGTTTATTAATTCCAATATCTACAAATTTTTTTCCTTTATAGTTTATTATTAATCCATCACGTATATCACCAACTTTTAGCATTTTTGGATTAGAGGTAGTTAAATGGTTAGGTGTCTTCAATGGATGTAACACACCAGCATATTTCAGTTGTTGAATTTTTGGAAAAAGTTGTTTACGAAAATATTGTGGGGTTTCTAAATATCTTAATAGTGTTGTAAGAAGGATTAAATCATTCTTGTTTTCATGTCCATCTCTGTAGATAAAAATTTCATTGACTTGAAAAATTGCACATGCTCGTGCAATTATAGATATTTTTCTTGTTTTATCTAATTTAGATGATTCATCAATTAATGATGAATCAGGGATCGCGATAGAGTAATTCAATAATCAATAATGTTTGTATAATTATAAAACCATACTTATTATTTTTGCTTAGTTGGATATTTTTCTACCGCGGATTCTGCAAATTTTGTAATTTGTTCATCAGTTAGGATCTTAAATTGTTTAGTATCATTTTTTATCTGAAAAATTTTAACATGTTCAATCCCTTTTTTAATCTCACTTGCCAAATAAATTGCTGCAATTGCAAGCGTACTTGCTTCATCAATAGTAAGATCATTTTTATATTCTTTCTTTAAAAATTCAGTTACAATATCTGAATTGGCTCCTATTGCAACTGCATCATATGCAACATAAGTTCCACTAGGATCTGTTAAAAATAATGAGTTACCGTTATTATCAACTCCACCAATAATTAATGCTACACCCATTGGGCGTGCTCCAGCATATTGAGTAAAGCGCTGGAATTGGTCAGCTATATGCTTTGCAACAGTTTCAACATCAACGGGTTCATCATAAACTAATTTACTACTCTGTGAAAAAAACCTAGTGTCATTAACTTGTCCACGGGCGTCCGGAATATAACCTGCTGCTGCAACTCCGATATGATGATCAATTTGAAATAATTTTTGAGGTTTATCAGAAATTTGTAATTTTCGTGATCTTTCTTCAGCGGCAATGATAATCCCATCTTTCGTTTTGATCCCTAATGCTAATGTTCCTCTTTTTACCGTTTCAATAGCATATTCAACTTGATATAGTCTACCATCTGGTGAAAAAACTGTAATAGCTCTATCATATCCTTGTTGAGACGGCATCAATTCAATTCACAATGCATTCAAAGTTTAATTTAAGTCTAGTTGTAACCTGGTTTGTTATGAGAATAATACAGAAATTAGTTGTGATATCAATAGCGATCTTTATTTCTGCATTTTTCATACCAACAGTTTACAATGTAATTTGTAATGGTAAAATCCCACTGAATTGTTGATTAGCTTGTGTTATTTTCTTTATGTGGTAAATTCTAATTTATCATATTTTTATTAAATAATAGTGTAGGTTATTTATCAATATGAAGGAGTTTGAAGTCACTTTGAAGGTTTCTGAGAACCCTACTATACATATTAAAAAATTAAAAAATTATTTTAGTGAAATACCTCTTGACGAAATACTGTTTGGCTTAAAATTTGCAAAGAATCGTTGGGTTGCAAAAGATGCTGGCGTGTTAAAAGTTGGTAGAAAAAGTATTCTACGGAAAGAAATTCATTCTGTTACTACAGAGCAAGCTCAATGGAGATTAAAAAACTGGAAAATGATGATTGCCAATTATAGAAGGAGAGGTTATAGCTATCCAACTATTTCTAGAATTAAAAAACTGCTTATTCAAATAGCAAATAAAACTAAATGATAAACTCGTTCTCTTTTTGTTGACTTTGTGTTGGTGTAGAAGGTGGCTCTGGCATACTAGATTTTGTTTTTCCTTCAAGAATATCATGTGCTTCATTTAATATTGCATCAATATCACCACTGCTTTGATTTGGTGTGAATACTGGTTCAGTAGTAAACGAAGAATCTGACATCATGTTTCCTAACATACTTGACAAATCTTGCATTGTTGTACTAAGATTTGGCATAATGTTTGAAATAGATGGCGCCAATCCTTTAATTAATGACATGCACGGACTAAGTGTTACCACAATATCACCTAATTCAGAAATTGTGTTTAACCTTAGCTGAACTTGCTCCATTGCAAGTTTGGCACTTCCAATTGTATTTTTGACTTTTCTAATTTCTTGTAATTCTACTGCAAATGATTTTGCAGATGATTCATTTCGTGACATTTTGGCATCAACGATCTTCTTAAAAATTCGGTCATGGTTTTGTTGGAGTTTTTTTTGTGTTTCTTCAAGCCTTATGATTTGCATCTGTAACTGTTTTTGTGAATTTTCGAGTCTATTTTTTAAGGCAGTACCAGGTTTTACTTTATCTAATACCTTTTCCGATAAACTTAGACTGTTTTTAAAGCCATTCCAATTTTTAGTTATGTAACCCAATAGTGAATATAAGTCAAAAAAATAGCAT
The DNA here is from genome assembly GCA_000746705.1 of Marine Group I thaumarchaeote SCGC AAA799-O18. The sequence goes on from JOTC01000015.1 coordinate 2,690, forward strand.
TTTGTAACTAAACTAAAAAAAATTGATCTAAATGGATCAACTTTTTTTATGATTGTAAAATCTACGCATAATTTTATTACAAATCACGCGGATTGCTTTTTATTTTAGGAATTTTGAGTTGAATTATGAATAGTCGTTTTATAGTTGTTGGAATTGCTTTAGGAATTATGATATCAATCGCATTTTTTGTTGGTTCGCCTATGTTTGGTGGTTTTGATATGGGTAGATAATTATATCAACCGGAATCTCTTTTTCGCCTTTTCAAATATAGTTAATGCATCTGCAATGTGTTTTTTTGTTAATCTGGCGGTCATTGAAATCCTAATTCTTGCCTGATTATGTGAAACTGTTGGGTACCTAATTGCCTGTGCATAAATTCCATTTCTAAAAAGATAGTTGCTAAATTCAAGTGCTGTTTTTTCTTTTCCAATTAATATTGGTATTACATGTGATGATGATTTAATGTTGAATCCTATTTTTTTCAATTCTGAAGTAAAATACTTTACATTTTTCCATAATTTTTTTCTTTTTTTCTCTCTATCTGAATCAAACCTATTAATTCCATCGTTTACTATTACTGCAGGCAACGCAGAAGTGTAGATAAATGATTTTGAAGTGTTAATACACATATCGATCACATTTCTTTTGGATGAAACGTAACCACCAAATGAGCCCAAGCCCTTACTTAAGCTACTAATGTATACATCAATTTTTTTTGAAACATTAAAGTGGTTTGCTGTTCCCTTACCATCATTTCCAACAGTAAAATCACCATGTGCATCATCTAGGATGATTATTGCATTATTTTTTTGAGAGATCTCACAAATTCTTTTTAAATCTGAAAAATCTCCATCCATACTAAAAATTCCTTCAGTGATTATGAATTTTTTTCCAGCTTTTTGTTTTATTTTCAAAGATAAATCATCCATATTATTATGCTTAAAAACAGATAGTTTTGCTCTAGTCATTTTACAAGCTTCAATAAGACTTGAATGATTTAGTTCATCACTTAGTATATGATCATGATTACTAACAAGTGATGTTATTACTCCAAGATTTGTCATGTATCCAGTAGGAAAGATTAACGAGTTTTCCTTTGATTTATGTTTTGATAGTTTATTTTCAAAAATTTTAAACATCTCATCGTTTCCAGCTACTAATCTAGAGCTTGATTGGTTTTGCATAGATATAATTTTTGGTGGATTTATTCCTAAATAATCATTAGAGCAAAAATTAAGAAGTTTTTTAGAATTAATTTTAATATACGGACCACTTAGTGCCGTATCATACATTTTTCTATAAAGATTTTTTTTTTTGATATTTTTTAAATGAGTGTTTACATAGTCTAGATTATGCGTCAAGATTTATCTCTTTAATCATTTCAAAGTCTTTTTGTATTGGATTTCCACCCATCGTTAAATATCCTGCACTGATAATTCCATTTGCCCCTCCTAGTAGTAATTTTTTTCCACCATCTTCAAGAAAGTGTTCTCTACCACCTGAGATTTTGATTATTGAATTTGGCAGAAGAAATCTAAGCGTGCTAAATACCCTCAAAATTTCTATAATTTCTAACGGTTTTTGTAGTTCTAATGGTGTACCTGGCATAGGAACAAGCAGATTAACTGTGACTTCTTCAGGGTTAAATTTTGCAATCTCAAAAACTAATTCCTCACGCTGTTTTCGAGTCTCGCCTAGACCGATTATACCACCCGTGCAAATTTCTAATCCAGCTTTTCTTGCAATTTTTATCGTATCAACCCTATCTTGATATGTATGTGTTGAACAAATTTCTGAGAATTTACTACGGCATGTCTCTAAATTATGGTTGTATCTTTTTACACCTAATTCTTTTAATTTTTTTGCCTGTTCTATGGTTAGAAACCCTAGGCTACATTCAACTGAAATTCCAACTTTTTCATTAACAGCATTAATAATTTTACACACCTTTTCAAAATCAACTGGACTTGGTTCACGCCATGCAGCAACTAAGCAAAATGAATTGGCACCTTCCCTTTTTGCATTAAAGGCCTGTTTAACAATTTGATCAGGTGGAGGGAGTAGATAATCATTAATTTTTGTATTAAAAAATGAAGACTGTGCACAATATGCACAATCTTCACTACAAAAATTTTTTTTAATATTGGATAATTCTTCAATATCTATTTTTAAACCGTGAAAATGCCTTGTTATTGAATTAGCCGCATCTATCAAGTCATCAACAAACTCATTATCTGAATTAAATAGTATGGATGCATCAGAGTTTGTGATTTTTTTTCCTTTTATTATATTATCTCTAGATTTTGAAATAAATTCTTGAATACTTATCAATATTTTTTTTATATTATAACTATAATTAAGCGTTAACCGTTAGTTTTTTTGAGGTTAACGATTAATTACTAGAATTAATGTTATTGAAGCATTGAAGAACCAAAGTTTTGTTTGGCATCCAAATACTCAAATGTCAGAGTGGACAAAGTTTCCTAAGATTATCAGCGGTAATGGAATGTGGTTAATTGATCAAGATGGTAATAAATTTCTTGATGGTGTTGCAAGTATGTGGTGCAATGTTTGGGGTCATTCTAAAAAAGAATTGATTAGTGTAATAATCAAACAGACTAAAAAATTACAGCATTCTTCACTATTCAATTTTACAAATGAACCTGCTGAAATTTTAGCAAAAAAACTAACAAAACTTTCACCGGGTATGGCAAAGGTGTTCTTCTCAGATAATGGTTCAACTGCTATGGAAGTTTCTATAAAAATTGCATTACAATATTGGAATAATTTAGGATTAGGAAATAAGTCAAAAATTGCAACATTAGAAAATGGTTATCATGGAGATACGTTTGGTGCAATGTCTATAGGTTACATACCTGAATTTTTTTCAAAATTTAATTCCAAGTTATTCTCAACAATTAGATTTCAAGTACCTAATTCATATCGTTTACCAATTAATACTTCTATTGAAGAATACAAAAATGGTTGTTTGGAAAAAATTGAAAAAAAAATATGTGAAGATGAGTCAATTGCTGCATTTGTCATGGAAAGTGGTGCACAAGTAGCTGGAGGCGTAAATATTTACCCAATCGCATTCCAAAAACAAGTCAATGCGATATGTAAAAAATATGATGTGTTATTTGTATTAGATGAAATCGCTACTGGATTCGGTAGGCTTGGATCTATGATTGAATATAAAAAACAGATGTGTTGCCCAGATATTGTATCATTTGGGAAAATGCTGGATATTTAACATTCGCAGCAACATTAACAACAAAAAAAATTTCGGATTCATTTTTGGGTAGTTTTTCAGAAATGAAACATTTATTCCATGGGCACACATACACTGGTAATCCTATAGCTGCTTCACTCGCTAACGAAAATCTAAGATTATATGAAAAACTAAAACTTATTCAAAAAATTCAAAACACATCAAAAATTTTTAAAAACAGAATTTCTGAATTTTCTGATTTAGAAATAGTAGGCGATGTTAGACATAAGGGTATGTTAATGGGAATAGAATTAGTTAGTGATAAAGATAAAAAAAGTCCCTTCAAAGCCAAAAAATCAATTAATAAAATTGTTTTTGATGAGGGAAAAAAACATCATATTTTTTTTAGGACGTTGGGTAATATCATAATGCTAGTTCCACCACTTGCAATTTCCAAAAAAGAAGTTAATTTATTGATTGATGGAACAATAAATACCATTAAGGGTATTTCTAAATCATTAAAATGAAATCACTTTTTGTTACTGGTACTGATACAGATATTGGAAAAACGTATATTTCTGCTGGAATAGTGTTAGCGTTAAAAAAATCTGGAATTAATGTTGGTGTTATGAAACCATTTATGTGTGGAACAAGTCAAAAAATTGCTTCATTAGATGATGTAACTACACTAACAAATGCAGCAAATGTTAATGATCCTAGGGAACTTGTTAACCCATTTTTTTTCCCAATTCCAGCTTCGCCATATACTGCCGCAAAAAATCTTGATGTTAAAATTAACATTGAACATGTAGTAAATTCTTTTGAAAAATTATGTGAAATGCATGATCTAATGTTAATTGAAGGTATTGGTGGTATTATGACACCAATTTTAAAGGATTTTGCAATTTTAGATCTAATAAAAAAACTTCAAACAAATACAATAATTGTTACAAGTTCAAAAATTGGAACAGTAAATCACACAGTTATGACATGTGAAATGTGTAAAAATTTGGAAGTTCCAATCAAGGGATTAATTATTAATAATTTTGATTCTGAGGGATATTCTATTCCACAGTTAGAAAGAGATCTTCATGATTTAACTAATTTACCTATATTGTGTTCATTACCACATATGAATAATTTGAACTTGAATGATCTTGCACAAACAATCGAAAATCGTATAGATCTTTTATCATTGTTTAGATAACTAGTAATTAAAAAAATTATTCAACAAATCTGTAATATCGTTCACCTTTACTTTCAGGTGACGTTTTAACATCAGTAAGAATGAACTCCTTATTAGCTGATCTAATATTCTTCTCTGGACCACGTTTATTTTCATGCAAATCCTCATATTCTTCTAATGAAAGTTTAGTCCTGGGCCCAATCTCCGTTTCAAGATTCATTTCTTTTACAATTTGTTCATATTCAGGTTGAATTGTACCACTGAAAATCATTGCACTAGCTCCACTTCCATAAGAGCAAAATCCTATACGTTTCCCATCCAACTTAACACCCTTTTGATACTCAAACTCCAAACTGCTTCTAAATCCAAGATATAATGATGCAGTGTATAAATTACCAATCATTTTGGAAGCAATCAACGAACTAGCAAGTTTTGATTCATAAAGTTCTACATATTCATCTGTATTTGTAAATAATTTTGTAAACTGATGATCCTTTGCCATAAATTCCGCATCAGCTAAAACTGATTCAATTGTACCACGTGGATCTTTTGGGATTGGTTCTTCCACACCTGTTTGTTTGATTATATTTTTCCATCTAGGAAGTGTTCTCCATTCATGTCTAACAAGATAAGCAAGAGCTTTTTTACCCATATTACTATATGGAAGATGCATATTCAGAAAATCAACATAGTCAAGTATGGTTTCATCTTCCTTTACATTGATCAATTTTGTATCCTTTACTTTTCTTTTGTATTCCACTAACGCATTTTTTACTTGAATTAGGTAAAGCAGATTAGAATACTGCCCATGTACAATTGGAGTTTCTTTTCCAAAAGGTCTGTAAAAATCATATTCATTTTTGATAGATGTTGATGTAACCTTTGGATCAAATGCTAATAATCTTGGTTTATCATTCAATAACATTGCAATCGCACCTGCTCCTTGAGTTACCTCACCGCTAGAACCCATGTCATATTTTGCAATATCTGAAACAACCACTAAAGCATATTTACCATCAGCCTCATCGGCTCTAATCCAATTAGTATTATCATATAATGCATACGAACCGCTTACACAAGCAAACTTACATTCAATTCCACCACAATGCCCAAAAGTTTCCTGACCGTAGATTTGTTCTAGCATTCCTATAACATATGAATTCATAGCTTTTGATTCATCAAATGATGATTCAGTTGCAACATACAGTCTACCTATTTGGTCTGGTGTAAGTTTATTTTTTTGCATCACCTTAAGACACGCATTTGCAGCAAGACATGCAGGATCTTGATTTGTGTCAACAATTGCCATTTGTTCAATACCCAGACCGCGTGACAGTTTTCCTGGGTCTAACCCTCTCGCTTTAGCAAAATCAGATGCGTCAAAGTATAGTTGAGGTATGTATATTGCAATATCATCTATACCAGCTACCATGAGCTAGCCTTTCAAACTTCGAATATATACATTTCCTGTTAATTTATTCAGATCTTATTAACAAATTATTGGATTAACAGAAAATTAAATCAATAAATTGTTAATCTTTTAACACTGAATCAAAGACCTGTTTAAAAACATCATAACTCTGCGCCCCTGTGATTTTTATTACATCATTATTTTGATCGATTACAAAAAATGTTGGCGTGCCTGATACACCTAATTTTTCCCCATCTATACTGCTTAAAGTAACTAACTCGTTATATTTGAAATTAGACATGCATGCTGAAAATACATCCATATCCAAACCCAACGTATTTGCAAATTCATGAAGATGTGTGAGATCTGCCCATCCAGTATCTTCACCAGCCCAATTATTGTATAATATTGAGTGATACTCCCAAAATAACTCTTGATCATTTGCGCAATGGGCAGCATTTGCCGCATTTCTAGAATCCTGTCCGAGTATTACAAAATCCTTAAACAATATCTTAACTTTTCCCGTTTTAATGTAATTTGTTACGATTGAATTTTCTGTTTCATGGAAAAATTTACTACAAAATGTACATTGATAGTCTCCAAATTCAATCATAGTTATTGGTGCATTTGGGTTTCCTAAAACAGGTGATGCGTTATCAACAAGCAAAGAAAGTTGTTGTTTTTTTGCTAACTCTGTTTGTTTTTGCGGAGTTTCATCTAAAATAGATGTTGTTTCACTATTGATCATGTTGACCATTAATACACCACAAAATATGCATGCCACTGCAATTCCAGCACCAATCACAAGTGATGGCCAATGAATTCCACTAATTGTTTTAGGTACTTTAGTTCCATGTATATTTGATAAAGTTTCATTCGTAACAGTTTCATCAGATTTATTTTGAAAATCTAAACTACCCTTACCAGTTTTATCATCATCCAAAAAAAAACTTGGTGTTTTTTCATCTGAAGTTGGTTCCGAATTTGTGTTCAATATAACGGTGAAAGATTATGTGGATTTAGGTCTTTGTAATACATTCCATGTAGATGAATATCTAAAAAGTAATCACTGTTAATCACTATAGATCGTTCAATATACAGTATGTAAATAAATGACAATCATTGTAAATAATTATGAAAAAAGTTTTCGTGAATGGTTATGGATCAATAGGAAGCCGCATTGCAAAATTCATCAAGGATGATTCTGATATAGATATAATAGGAATAGGAAAATATACTCCTGATGAGAAAGTACAGCAGGCCATAGATAGTGGATTTTCTGTTTATGTACCTAAAGATAAGATTACTGATTTTAATAATCATAATGTATCAGGTTCAATTGAATCTATTTTGAGTGATTGTAATCTGGTAATTGATGCATCTCCAGGTGGGCACGGATTCTTAAATAAAAAAAATATTTACGAGCCAAATAACATAATGGCTATTTTTCAAGGGGGTGAAACCACTTTTGGAAATAATGCTGTATCAGATATTCTTTTCAATTCTAGGGTAAATTACGTTGATGCGTTTGAAAAAAAGTATGTGATGCAAGGAAGTTGTAATGTAACTGGTATGGGTAGAATACTAAATCCATTACGAGAAAAATATGCTGATAGATTAACTAGATTTGATGTGACATTGATAAGAAGATGGGCTGATCTTGAACAGACAGATAAACAGATTGTTGATACGATTGAGATGACAGAGAATCCACATCATGGAGCAGATGTTAAAGCATACCTTGGAAAAGACGCTCCTCTTTTTGTCAGAGCAATCAAAGTACCAACAAGACAAATGCATTTACATATTATGGATATTAGATTTAAAAATAATACACCAACTTCAGATGAAATACATGATTTATTTAGAAATGAATATGGTGTTGCAATTCTGTATACTGCTAATGGTACAAAAGATATTCGTGACTTTGCTGAATCTACTAAATTCAATTTTAAGGATACTAATATGGCGCATATTCATGCTAATATGACCAAAACTACTAAAGATACAGTTCAATTAATGTATTCAGATGATCAAACTGGAATTGTTATACCGGAAAATCACATGTTATTACAAGCAATGCTATTTCAACGTGAATACGATGAGGCGGTAAAACATACTGATGAATTATTCCATATGGACGAAAAGAAAAAATTACTTGAAGAATATTTTGCTAAAAAACATTAGGCTTTAACCTTCTCAATTCTAATTTTTTCAGGTTTATTTCTTAAAACTTTTTCAACAATAATATGAAGTGAGTCAATAACTATCCTATCGCCTTCCTTTGGGATATCAGCCAATTTTTCATGTAGCAGTCCATTAAGTGATGCGTAGTCATCACCATAAGTAATATTTGTCCTAAAAATTTTATTAATTTCATCAATTTCTATATCACCATTAGTGATTATTGTATCACTACCCTCTCTCTGAAAATTAGATTTCGTTATATCGGTTTCATCATGTATTTCACCAACAATTTCCTCTACCAAATCTTCTAGGGTGACGCATCCTTCAACACCACTAAATTCATCTATAACTATAGCCATATGCGCTTTTCTTCCCTGCATCTCTTTCAACAGATCACTAACTTTCTTTTCTTGAGATACAAAGAACGGTTCTCTCATTACTTGCTCTAACGTAATCATCTTATTCTCACTTTCAAAGTGTTTTAGAACATCTCTCACATGAATAATTCCAACTATTTTATCTTTATTTTCTGAATAAACAGGTATTCGTGAAAAACCATTTTTATTTATTTCTGGCAGAGCTTCAAAAAGCAGCATTTTTGATCTTAATGTGAACATTTTAGGACGTGGTGTCATAACTGATCTTATAATAATATCATCAAAATTTAGTGCGCCATGGACTAACTCGCTTTCTTGTTTTTCAATTGCTTTATCTTTTAATCCTTGATCAACGATCTCTTTAATTTCATCTTCCGTTAATCCAGGTGGCATATCACTACTACCCGTAAGCTTAATCATTCCTTTTGTGATTATTTCAAAAATCCACACGATTGGAAAGAATGCGTAGCTAAAAGCTAAAAGAATTCTACTATTTCTTACTGCGACTTTTGTTGCATTTGCATTACAGTATGTTTTTGGGGTGATTTCACCAAAAACCAGAATTAGAAACGTCATAATTCCTACTACAATTGCTAAACCCTCATCTCCAAATAATTTTAATGAAATATCGGTTGCTAATGCAGTTGCTGCAATACTGGCTAAATTATTTCCTAAATTAACACTAGACATCATTCGGCTTGGATTAGATTTTAGTTTATGAAGTGACGAAGCACCTTTGACTTTATTCTTAACCAGTTGCTCAATTTTTGAAAGTCTAACACTAACTAAAGCAACTTCTAAACCACTGAAATAACCAGAAAGTCCTATCAGTGTAATTAGTGCAGTAATTTCTAATATAATATCCATTTTAGTAATTACAAACTCCTATGACAAAAATTTCAGTCATTAATTGAAAACACACCAATTTTCTTATGTTAATAATTGATCAAAGGTTCTTTTAAGGTTTCACATCCACAATCGTAGAAAGTCTAATTTTGTTATTATTTTGGTGGTCGTGCAAATTGATTTGATGATTCATTATGATAATTTATTGGTAAAAGTGGTTCTTTTTGTCTTCCAGTTAAAATACCAATAATTTTTTCGTCTTTTTTTATTAGATCATTGTCAAGTAATTTTTTAATGCCAGCGGGAACTGAACCTGAAGCCATCTCACAATCAAACCCATTTAATCCTACTATGGACATACCATCTAACATTTCATTGTCAGTTACAGTAGTAACTATTCCATTTGTGAATTCTAGTGTTCGTAACGCCTTTACCATATTAGCTGGTTTACCAATCTGTATTGCGGTAGCTTTGGTTTTTGGTCTGATGCCATCTTTTTGCATTTTAGAATAATAACGCCCAATCAATTTAATATCAGGATCACCCTTATTCCATCTTAATTCAGCACCTTCAAATTTTCCATTATATAAGACATCTAATGTATTAGCACCTTCAGCGTTTATTATTGCTATACGCGGGATTTTTTTTATCCATCCCCACTCGTATAATTCCATTATAGCTTTTCCACAACTTGATGTATTACCAAGTGCGCCACCGGGATAAACAATCCAATCAGGTACTTCCCAATTCATAAATTCTAGTGCACGATATAGTATAGTTTTTTGTCCTTCAATTCTAAATGGATTAATAGAATTAACAGTATAACCATCTGATTGCTTAGCAGCTTCTAGCGATTTTGAAAAGGCATCGTCAAAATTTCCTTTAACATGTATTAACTGTGTACCAAATTGATATGCTTGACTTAATTTACCTGGTGCAATTTCTCCCTCTGGAATATACACATCACAATCTATGTTCTCATTTGCAGCAAACATACCTGCTGAAGCAGATGTGTTACCAGTAGAAGCACAAATAATTTTTTTTGACTCTGTCATTTTTGCATGTGTAACCGCAGCAGACATACCATTATCCTTAAACGAGCCACTCGGATTATATCCTTCTGGCTGTAACATCAAATTTTCATTTTGAATACCAATAAACTTTGAAACTTTTGACATGTGATATGGTTTTGATTGTCTGCCTTCTGCACCATCAAGTGAAACTAAATGCTTTGAACATTGAGAAAGATCTTCAGTATCAATTTCACAAAAATTTAAAAGTTCTCGAAATCGCCAAACTCCACTTTCATTAAATATACTGCCCTGTGGATTTCTACGCTGGTAAAAAACTTCCTTAAGACTATCTGGTGGATTGTTTTTATATTTAGCATCTAGAAGACTTCCACAAACACATATGAATTCAGTGGAAGAAATAGAGTATTCTTTACCACATTTGGGGCTAATACATTTTAAATACGCTTTATTGTGCATCGTGATTTTATATAATTTAACTAATTTAAAGATAAGAAAATTGGCAAAATTATTTTGTTACTTTAACATAATATTACTAAACTTTTTGAACATCTTAATTCATTACTAATTACTTGACAGATTTTGAAGTGTATTTGAAAGGGATTATACAACAAATTCTAGTTTCATACCAAACATTAACTGAATTAAAAGATGCCCAAAATGACCTTGAAAATATGAAAAAGGAGATATCTAAAATAAATGGGTTATTTTTAGTGATAAAAAACAAATTAGAGAAAGAAAAAAACCAATCTGATAGATTTGTAGTGCTTCATAAGTTAATTTCATATTATATCGAAACCTATGATTTCTCAAGAGAAATTGATGTGCTAAAACAAATTTATTACAAGGATTCTGATAGATTAAAAAATCTAAGAACGTTAATTATTGATTCATTAAATGACAAAAAAATAATTGAAAACCTGCAATTACTATTAAAGAAACTATAATTTTGTATTGAATTAATTTTTAGTTTTAGGCCCAGATCTTAGATGAAAATTACTACAGCATTTACACTCATTTTTAATACAATCATTTTCATTAAAATGCCCACAGATACCACATTCACAATGTGCAACCATTAGTTATATTACTCGTTGATGAATATAACTAAAGCGTATAATCCTATTTATTATTTCTAATTTTATTTATGATTTTTAATTAATGAAGGTAAATATTATTTTTTTCGCTTGTATTTTCTAGTTGTTTTTTTACCTGTTTTTTCATTTGAGATTTTATTCATTTCAGCTGTATTATCATCAACTGTTTTGATAATTTCCTGAATTAAGCTATCTAAATGCCCACTATCCACTTTTGGCTCAACTGCAGATGAAATTTCTTGTATGGTAACACTATTCTCACATCAAGATATGGGAAAATTTTTACTGGTTCTGATGCTAAAAAATACGGTAAAGTAAACAAGCCGATACTAGTGGTATTTG
>JOTC01000016.1 GCA_000746705.1 Marine Group I thaumarchaeote SCGC AAA799-O18
AAACAAAGGAAGCGGCAGATAAAGTTACATTAGTACAATTAAAAAATTTAAAATTTAGGCGAAGTCTTGCTAGAAAAAGAAATCGATCTAGTGAAAAAGTAAAGAAAAAACTAAAAACATCTGTATTATACAGCAAAATAAAACGACTCGTAAGAAAGAAAAAGTCATCTAGTAAAAAAGCAAAGAAAAAACGAAAAACATCTGTAAAGAAAAAGAAAAGACGGCGTTAAGTCTAATCTTATCATAATCAACATCTTTAAGGAATTTATGTTAGAATTTATCACAGTAACAGATGAAAAACTCAAATTTTTCTATGGCATGCAGTGAAATATCACAATCTCTTTTACAGATTACAGAACCAACCAAAAATCAGGCAAAATCAGAAATCAAAAGGATTTGCACAAAATATTCTCTTAACAGAATCCCAAAAAACCACGAAATTTTATCTACGGTGAATGGAGAATCATACAAAAAACTACAAAATGTTTTGCTTAAAAAACCAGTAAAGACTGCATCCGGCGTAGCAATAATTGCATTAATGCCAAAACCATATGCTTGTCCGCATGGAAGATGTACCTATTGTCCGGGTGGAACTGAATTTAACACGCCAAATAGCTATACAGGAAAAGAACCAGTTACTATTAACGCTATAAAAAATCAATATGAGCCAAGTATTCAGATCACTTCAAAACTTAATCAATTGCAATTATTTGGACATCATGCAACAAAAATAGAATTAGTTATTGTTGGTGGAACATTTCTTTTCATGCCAAAGGATTATCAGGAAAATTTTATCAAATCATGTTACGATGCGTTAAACGGATTTGAATCATCTGATTTACAAACAGCGATGAAAAACAATGAAAACGCAAAAAACCGAAATGTTGGATTCACTATTGAAACAAAACCGGATTATTGTAAAAAAGAACACGTTAACCTAATGTTATCATATGGCATAACAAGAGTTGAAATTGGCGTTCAAAGTTTACACGAAAGTGTTTACAAGATTGTTAACAGAGGACATGACTACAATGACGTTATAGATTCATTCCAAATCTCGAAGGATTCTGGGTATAAGATTGTTGCACACATGATGCCAGGATTACCTACAATGACGCCTAAAGATGATATCGATGATTTCAAGAAACTGTTCAATAATTCAAATCTTAAACCAGATATGCTAAAGATCTATCCGTCATTAGTTTTAGAAAACACAGGATTATACGATGATTTTATTACAAAAAAATACACTCCGTATTCTGACGAAGAGATGTTAACTGTGTTGACTGAAGTGAAGAAGATGGTTCCAAAATGGGTTAGAATTATGCGTGTTCAGAGAGAAATCACACCAAATGAGATTCGTGCTGGACCGAAATTGGGTAACTTGAGACAGATTATACACAAACGGTTGAAAGACCAAGGTTATTCTTGTAAATGTATTAGATGTAGAGAGGCTGGTCTTTCTAGGAAAAATACACCGTCAGAACTCTTGAAACTTAACAGAGAAGAATACGATTCCTCTAATGGAAAGGAAATTTTCATTTCTTTTGACGATAAGGATGAAACGATTTATGGATTCTTGCGCTTGAGAAAACCAAGTGAACTTGCTCATAGAAATGAAATCACGGAAAATTCATGCATAATCAGAGAGCTTCACGTATTTGGAAAATCAATTAAAATTGGTGAACGCGTAGAAAATAGTATTCAACATTCCGGATTAGGCAGAAAATTGATGGATGAGGCAGAAAAAATTTCAAAGGAATACCTTGACGCAAAAAAACTTCTTGTGATTAGTGCAGTTGGTACACGTGAATATTACAAAAAATTAGGCTACTCATTAGATGGACCATACATGTCAAAGCAACTGAGGTAAATAATGACTGAACAAAAAATAATTGGTAAGGGTACGTGGATAGACAAACTAGCCTTTGAATTGATTGAACGGGAAAAGCAACTTGGACGAGACATTGATGGCATTATTAGGGTAGAAAGTGGGTTAGGCGCTTCCGGCATTCCACATATTGGTAGTCTAGGCGATGCTGTTAGAGCATACGGCATAAAATTAGCACTTGAAAATTTGGGCTACAAATCTGAATTGATTGCATATTCAGATGATCTAGATGGATTACGAAAAATCCCAGAGGGATTAGATATCAAAGAAGAAAATATTGGTAGAAGGGTATCTGCTATTGACGATCCCCTATGTGATGAACATGATTCTTATGGTGAGCACATGAGTAGCTTGCTTCTGGATGGTCTTAACAGACTTGGAATAGAATATGAGCCCAAAACAGCAAGTAAAACTTACAAAGATGGTCTTTTGGCAGAACAAATCCACAAAATACTTGTCAATAGTAAAAAAATTGGAGACAAGATTGAAGAATTAACAGGTCAACAAAAATTCAAAGATACAATTCCATATTTTCCGATTTGCCGAAGCTGTGATCGATTATACACCACAGAATCTTTTGAATATATTGCAGACGAAAAAAAAGTTAGGTATAAATGCAAAGATTCTGAAATTACCTCTCATATTATCAAAGGCTGTGGACATGAGGGAGAATCTGACATCACAAAAGATCTTGGAAAACTAGCGTGGAAGGTTGAGTTTGCTGCCAGGTGGCAAGCCTTTGACATAAGATTTGAGGCGTATGGAAAGGACATCATGGACTCGGTGAAAGTAAACGACTGGGTTTCAGATGAGATACTAGGATTTCCACATCCTCACCATGTAAAATACGAGATGTTATTGGACAAGGGTGGGAAAAAAATATCAAAATCCCTAGGAAATGTTGTCACACCACAAAAATGGCTAAACTATGGAACGCCTGAATCAATTCTACTTCTACTTTACAAAAGAATTACTGGCGCAAGAGAAGTCGGATTTGAGGACATACCTGCACTGATGGATGAATATAATGAATTGGAAGATATCTATTTTGGAAAAACTAAGGTGGATAACGAGGCAAAACTTGTAAAATCTAAGGGGCTTTACGAATATGTTAATCTTCTAAATCTACCAAAAAAGTCTAGCACACATGTAAACTATAGAGTGTTAGTTGAATACTGCAAATTCTTCAAGGACAATAGACTAGAACGTGTGAGCTCTCAACTGATTGACGATGGAATAAAAGTAGATGAATATGTTGAAAATCTTATTAGACTTGGTGGAAATTATTCGGATGATATTAAAGAAACAAAAGTACCGGCTGCTGAACTTGGAAATGTAACTGCATCAGCTAAAGATGCACTCAAACAACTAGTAAAGTTGTTAGAAGAAAATGTCGAAATAGAGGACCTGCAGAATTCAATATACAGTATAGCAAAGGAAAATCAAATTCAACCAAAAGATTTTTTTGGAATCCTCTACCGGATTATCATATCAGGACCTAGAGGACCAAAACTTGGTCCGCTTGTTGAAAAGATTGGAAGAAAAATTGTTGTAGAGAGAATTAAAAGGAATCTTTGATCATTATGGCACATAATGAACATAATAAACCAAAAAGAACTGGATTATTTCTGATAGTTTTCGGTGCCGTGTTATTGATTGTAGCCCCTACTCAATATTCAAGCTCACAAGAATTAGGCATGCTAGCATTGATTGGTGGGTTCATTATGGGTGGACTTGGTTTTTATTTAAAATATGTAAGAAGAAAAAGGATTAGATAATAAAATGGATGGTAGGTATTAACATGAAATGGTTTGGGCAATCAAAAAAGAAAGAAACGGAAGATTATGAAAAAGAATATCTAGATAGGCTAAAGAAACAACCTGAAGATATATCAAAGAAAAAAACATCAAAACATAGTACAGAGAAAATAGAAACCGGAAGTACAAATGACAAATTAAAAGTACAAGATAATGAAAGTACAGTAAAAAATATGGAGTCTGTCTCAGAAAAACTTCAACTTGTAAAGGAAGAATATAATCAAGTTATAGGAAATCTAATGCATGCAAAAAAAGAACAGAAAAGTGTAATAGATAAAGTTCAAAAATCTAATAATGAATACGATGATCTTATTTCAAAAATAAAATTAGTTCAGGCAGATTTACTTAAATTAAATAATGAATTTAGGGAAAAAAATGAAAATTTGAGTAAAATCACAGAAGAATACAAAAAACATAGTCTAGTAATTCAGGAAATTAATAACTCAAAAAAAGAAGTAGTAGAGTTAAAAGCAGAAATTAAGAAATACAATGATGAGCTTGAATCAGTCAAAGTGAAGGCTGGTAGTTTTCCCGAGATTAATAAAATGAGAGAAGAAAAGAAGAAGCTTGAAAATGAAATTGTTCAAAAAAGGAAGGAAATAGAATCTGGTATCAAAGAATTAAAGTTTATTCAAAATCAAATTGCTAATGTTGGTAAAAATAAGGAATCGACTAATGTTGTTGATGCAGCTAGCGCTGTTGTTGCATCTATGAAACAAAAATTACAAAACACGCAAAAAGAATTAGACTTAGTTAGAGAAGCACTTGAGCAGGAAAGAAAAACAAAAAATAAATGACGTAGTTGTCAAAAAGACAGATAATGTTTTTTCCATCTAGTTTTTATCTCATCTTCTGTTAAACCAAGATCATAAAGTGGTGAAAGAACTTCACTTGCTTGCTTAACCTTGACTAGTACGATAGATTTGATAGAACTTTTCACTCCTGATTTTCTATATTGTAAAAGAATCTTCTTATATTTTTCACCACTAGAGATAATTTCTGTGGTTCCCTTAAACCTAAAACCCTTTCTAGAAATTGGATCTACAACATTAATTTCAATTGATGGGTTGCTTTTCAAATTTTTCATTGTTTGTGGTGACCTAATATCCGCGAAAGCAAGAGTATTTTCATCCAATACAATGATTGTACCTTTTGGTGATAAATTGGGTGTACCATCTGGTGAAACAGTTGCAACAAAACCAAGTTTCTGTTCGTACAAAAGCTTTCTAATTTTCTCGGTAATCATAACAAAATCTTAGAAATAGAATTCTGTTATTAAATTTAATAGCGGGCCCGAAGGGATTTGAACCCCCGACCTAATGCTCCGCAAGCACTCGCTCTATCCAGGCTGAGCCACGAGCCCAATAACACACTTTGAAAAATTGTTAAAAACGTTTGGAAAAAATCATGCTTCTTTTTCTGCCTTTTTTACAAAGACATAATTCATTATTACACCTGCAATAATTCCACCAACTATTGGTGCAACCCAGTATAACCAATGGAATTCCCAAAATCCTGACGCAAGTGCTGGACCAAATGTCCTTGCAGGGTTCATAGATGCTCCTGTAAGAGGTACGCCTACCAAATGAAGTAAAAATACCATTCCTCCAATTGAAATTCCATGTATACTAGCCGGGGCTTTTTTATGAACCGCAGTAAGGTAAATAACAGTAACTAAGAAAAATGTAAAGATTATTTCTACCGCTAGACCAGCCATCACACTATTGTTTAAAAGATCACTGGGTCCACCCTGTGTACCAAAGTTAACCTTAGCACCAATCTCTGGTAAAATAGCTTTAAGAGAGAACGCTGCTACTATTGCCCCAATCAATTGGAAAATTATGTAACCTATTCCATCGCCAACACTGATCTTTTTTGTGATCATCATTGGTATTGTTACAGCTGGGTTGATATGAGCGCCAGAAATGTGACCAAATGCATACACCATCAAACCAATAGCTCCACCGTGACCCAGAGAAATCATAATGATTGCCTCAACAGACAGTCCTTCGCCAAAGGCTACTACAGATAATATCACAGATAGTGGTCCAAAAAATACCAAAGCGTATGTTGCAATAGCTTCTGCAAACCAATTTCTTGGACTGACCATTAGATGTCAAAAATCTACAGGCTCCATTTAAAACCTTCGAACACGAAAAATTGATAACAAAATAATTAATAGGGAATTTTTAATTCACTTTGTATGATTCGAGAAGGTCAATCAGTGCCAATATTTCAATTAAGTGATGCTGATGGAAATACTGTAAAATCAAATGAGTTTAAAGGAAAAAAGTTTGTAATCTATTTTTACCCTAAGGACTTTACACCTGGTTGTACTGTTGAAGCGGATGAATTTTCCAGAGATTATAAAAAATTTCAAAAAGATGGGATTGAAATTATCGGTATCAGTAAAGATGATTCAGAGTCACACAAAAAATTTTGTGAGAAAATGAAAATTCCATATATCCTGCTTGCCGATACTAAAACAGAAGTTTCAAAATTATTTGGCGTCTGGGGCAAAAAGAATTTCATGGGTAAAGAGTACATGGGTATCAAACGAAGTACATTTTTAGTTAACGAAAATGGAAAAATCTTTAAGGTTTTTGAAAAAGTGAAACCGAAAGGTCATTCAAAAGAAGTCTTAGAAGCTTACACTAGTGTAGAATAAAGAATAAAAGAAAAATTATTGGTTTAGAAACCCTTCGGTAACGCACCTTTCTTAGATGCTGTTCCAGCTTGTGCATCTTCTTCTGCTTCTGCAGCTTCCTGTTGTTGCTGCTCATATCTAACCAGGTACTCCTTCTCATAATCCTCTAGTTCTTGCTGCTTTGATTTCTTGCTAGAACTAACCTGAGGTTCACCTTGTGATTCTGGTTGTGGTGGTGGAGGTGGAGGTGGTGGAGGTGCTGTTTGTGTTGAAGCTCCTCCAGTGACTGACGCTGCAATTTCTGGCTGGAAAGTCTTATCACGTGGATGATAAGCAAGTCTTTGTCTAGTTGCAAAATATTTGTTGCCTGGTTGTGTATAACCTGTTACAATTGCTTTTTGATCATTCCAATTTGCTGCTGGAACATCAGGAGCATTTTGTACATGTAAACTAGCCCAATATCTATCGCTAGAAGCAGTATAACCTGTTACAATTGGTTTTTGATCATTCCAATTTTTAGTTCCCACTGACTTCCATTGTTCGTAAACTAGTACCGGTGGTGCCTTCTCTGCTGGTTTTGGTGCAGGTTTTGGTGGTGGTGGTGGTGGTGGTGCTTGTGTTTCTGGTTTTGGTGCAGGTTTTGGTGGTGGTGGTGGTGCTTGTGTTTGTGTTTGTGGTTTAGAAAGATTAGATAATTTTGCTTCTAATTGGGCAATTTTTGCCTCAAGAGCCTTTGATGATGATGGTTTCTTTCGCTTTGCTGTTTTTCGCTTTGCTGTTTTTCGCTTTGCTGTTTTTCGCTTTGCTGTTTTTCGCTTT
>JOTC01000017.1 GCA_000746705.1 Marine Group I thaumarchaeote SCGC AAA799-O18
CCAATCATTGACAAGTCTAACATTGTTAGTATAAACGCAGGAATGACACCACTCGTTAAAGCAGAAAAACTAGGCAAGAAGATCGGACTTGATAATCTGTATATAAAAAATGACTCCGTTAACCCAACATTTTCGTTCAAAGACAGACCTGCAGGCGTTGCAATCTCAAAGGCAAAAGAATTTGGTCTGAGCTCTGTTGGATGTGCGTCTACTGGAAATCTAGCATCAGCTACTGCCGCACATGCGGCTAAGGCGGACTTTCCATGTTATATATTTGCACCAAGTGACATTGAACACGCAAAGATAGTTCAAGCATTATCGTACGGTGCAAATTACATAGCTGTTGATGGAACTTATGATGATGCAAACAGAATAGCTGCACAGATAGGTGACAGCAAAGGCGTTGGCGTTGTAAACATCAATATGCGATCTTACTACGTTGAGGGTTCAAAGACATTAGCGTATGAAGTAGCCGAACAATTAGACTGGCGAGTGCCTGATCAGTTGATTGTTCCAACTGGAAGTGGAGCCATGCTGAATGCGATTTGCAAGGGCTTTGAAGAACTAGAAGCAGTTTCATTATTAAACAGAGTATCAGAAATGCATATGAACTGTGCACAACCACACGGTTGTGCACCAATAGTTGACGCTTTTAAGAATAACAGTGATGATGTTGTACAACCCTGATACCGTAGCAAAAAGTTTAGCAATTGGTGATCCTGGTGATGGTCGTTATGTTCTAAAGAGGCTTAAGCAATACAATGGAATAGCACAGGAGTCAAATAACGAAGAAATACTTGACGCAATTTTATTGCTAGCAAAAACAGAAGGCATATTCACTGAACCTGCAGGTGGAGTATCAGTATCTGTTCTAAAAAAAATGGTTGAAGATGGGGTAAGTGTTAAAATCGGAAAAGGAAAAGGTCAACTAAACGATGGGCAAGTTTTTGGATGCGAGTTCTATCCTGCAGCTGAGACAATTGGTGATGTAGATGCTAATGTCTTTTTAGGTCAAAGTAATTTTCATGCTGCCGGAGTAGCTTTAGCTACAAACAAACCAACTTACATTTTAGACCCATATTTTAACGAAATACAAGAAATAACTGAATTTGCAATAAAGCTACAGAAAAAATCAACATTAGCAATTTACAAAGCCTCTGAAGCTGAAACATTTGGAGTTATAGTTGGATTAAAAGAAGGACAACTTTCTAAATTGACTGCTCTAAAGTTTAAAAAAGAATTAGAAAGACTTGGTAAAATAGTTCATCTTATAGCATTAACAGAAATTACAAATGAAAGATTAAGAAATTTGAAATATATTGATGCGTTTATTCAAGTAGCGTGCCCTAGAATTTCAACTGATATGAAGTTTGACAAGCCTCTATTATCATCTCCTCAGGCTACGGCTCTCATAAAAATACTAAGAAAGGAAAATGTTGGTGAGTATTTTCAGATTCAGCACTGGCTATAAACAAATAATAGTCTAATTTAAAAATTCATTACATGTCTAATTCAGTTTTACCTGGTGACAAGATTGCCATAATTGAAGAATATGAAACAGGAAAAAATAGCTACAATGATGGTGAAGTAATAAGATCAACAGTTGTTGGTGAAGGTGACATAGATAAAAAAGAACGTATAGTTAACGTGAAAAACCTAAAATCTACATCAGTTCCTAAATCTAATGATATTGTAATTGGTACAGTAGCAGCAGTAATGGGTTCAATGTTTATAGTTCTAGTTAAATTCATAAATTCCAAACCTGTTAAATCACAAGTTGAATGTATTTGTTCAACAACAAACATTAGAAAAAGAAATATTGCCTTGGTAAATGATCTAGTAAAAATAAAAATTCTTGGAGAATTAAATGGGGCTATACATGGAACTATCAACAGTCCTGATTTGGGAGTATTATTTACTAAATGCAGAAAATGCGGTAGGGATGTCAAGCCATTACGTGATATAATAAAATGCATTGAATGTGGCTGGACTGATGATAGAAAACTATCTAGTGATTTTTTAAAAAGCGATTTCATCGTTATGAGAGAGTAAAACATGAAACGTATTTCGTTCCAAGGAGAACGAGGAGCATATAGCGAAGCAGCTGCAACCACATTTTTTCGTGAGAGTGATGATAAAATTGAAACAATTTCATGTGGAACTTTTGCTGAAGTTCTAAAAAACACTGAAAATGATGGAAGCGATTACTCGGTACTGCCTATAGAAAATTCACTTGAAGGAAGCGTAGGCGAAAGTAATGATTTGTTGTTATCTACGAAGCTTAATGTTATAGGTGAAATTTATCATAGAATACATCATTGTCTTATAGGAACTGGATCAATTGCGGACATTGATACAGTATACTCACACCCACAAGCTTTAGGCCAATGTAGACAGTTTATTCAAAAAAATTCACTGAAAACTATTCCATCTTATGACACAGCTGGCAGTGTAAAAATTATCAAAGATTTGAATAAGAACAACGCAGCGTCCATAGCAAGTAAGAATGCCGCAGAAATTTTTGATGTTCCGGTAATTCAAGATGGTATTGAAGATAATACAAATAACTATACACGGTTTCTTATCTTATCTAAAAAATCTGTAAGAGAAGTAACCGAATTGGAGGAAGATGCTTGGTCAAATGCCAAGACTTCAATTATTTTTTCAGTAAAACATGAAGCTGGTGCTCTATATCAAATCATCAAGGAGTTTACTGAATGTGGAATAAACCTAACAAAGATAGAATCTAGACCAAACAAAGATACACCTTGGGAATACAATTTCTATGTTGATTATGAAGGATATCAACACGACGTACAAGAAAAAGAGATGCTACAAAGAATAAAAGGTAACTGTACTTTCTTGAAAATTTTAGGTTCGTATCCTGCCGCAAAGCTAGACTAAAACCCTCGTGGTTTTTTTGCACTAAAAGCTGCACTAAATCCAATCACAACAATACCTGCTATAATGACCAAAATATGATATGTAAAGAACAATGGATCGCGAGACAATTCAACTGTTCCAGCTACATTAAATTCAGATTTTCCAGTATTTTGAATTTGAATTATGTTTTCACCAGACATTGTATTTGTCCACGAAAAAACTGCTTTGTCTTTATAGCTATTTTTTACATTATTTTTTTCATCAGGTGTTAAGATTTTCACATCAAATGTATCACCAGTAATTGTTAACGTTTGAAAAGAATTCATAGGTGCATTAAATCTGATTTTATCAGAGCCGCCAACTCCAAAAGTATCATCAATTTGTCTGATTTCATTTGGGTTTGTCAGCGAATCAACCATAGAAGCAAGACCAAGAATAGTAATGATACCTCCCACTATTAGACCAATAACAGTGTATTTGCTTAACATAAAAAAAATTCTTGGATGATTAATAAAAAACTAACTACATCACATCAACATCATGAGATTGGCTTTCAGCAAATCCAGCTCGTGATATTTTTATAAATTCCGCGTTTTTCTGCATTTGCCCTATGTTATGAGCACCACAATAGCTAAGTCCTGAACGTATTCCACCTGTGATTTGAGTGATAATGTCAGTAACACTTCCTTTGTATGGAACTAAAGCTTCTACTCCTTCTGCAACATAATCATTAATGTCGTCAGTTAGTTCCAAAGTTCCGGTTTCTTTTGTTTTCCTTCCCATTGAAGCTGCCAAGGATGCCATCCCCCGATAAATCTTGAAACGTTTTCCATTTTTTGTAATTGTTAAGCCTGGGCTTTCATCAGTTCCACCCAAAATACTTCCTGCCATAATTGAAGACGCACCAGCCGCTAGGGCTTTGGTTGCATCACCAGAGTTTCTTGTTCCTCCATCCGATATGATTGGTATGCCATTATCTATACCAACTTTAGCACAATCTAAAACAGCTGTCAACTGCGGAACGCCTGAACCCGTAATTACCCTAGTTATGCAAATAGAGCCAGAACCAACACCAACTTTTACTGCGTCAACACCCGCTTTAATTAGATCTTCAGCCCCCTTTGCAGTAGCAACATTTCCCGCAATTAGTTCACAATCTGGAAATGCCTTCTTGATATTTTTCACTGTGTTTATTGCATTTTCACTATGACCATGTGCTATATCAACAACTATTACATCTGTTCCTGCATTGAGTAAAGCTTCAGTCCTTTCCATAAAATCGCCCTTAACACCAACAGCTGATCCAACAAGCGGACGTCCTTTTTGATCTTTTGATGCATTAGGATATTTTTCCAAATTGGAAATGTCCTGACTGGTTATTAGACCTTTGATATGATTTTCGTTGTCAGTGATAGGTAGTTTTTCAATTCTATTATTTTTTAGAATCTCTTTGGCTTGTTGTAGATCAATACCTAGTTTTGTAGTAACAACATCCTTTGTCATTAAATCCTTAACTAATTTAGAACAATTGATTGATTCAAATAAAACATCTCGTTCAGTTAAAATTCCCACTAATTTAGAATTGGAATCAGTAACTAAAAGTCCTGAAATTTCCTTTTCGTTCATTATCTTGAATGCATCTTGAATTGTTTGTTCTGGATTAACTGTATATGGATTCTCTATGATTACACTTCCGGAGCGTTTGACTTTAAGAACTTCATTAACTTCCTGTTCGATTGTAAGAAATCTATGTATGATTCCTATACCACCTTCACGAGCTATGGTCACAGCCATTGATGCTTCTGTGACTGTATCCATGTTAGCACTGACTAGCGGTATATTCAACGAAATATTCCGAGAGAGTTGTGTTGAAAGATCTGTTTGAGAACGGCTGCTAATATCTGAAAATTTGGGTACGAGGAGGACATCATCAAACGTCAATCCTTCTCTTATATCCAAATGAACCTCATACTTTAGAAAAAAAAACCGTTATAAGCGTTTCTTGTCTCTATGACAGTTTTTGCACTATGGTGATTACTTCCTTTGTTTTATCAACGTTATGAGTACGAATAATATCTGCCCCATTTAAAATACAAACTACCTCAGCAGCTAATGAACCAGCAAGTCGATCTAACGGATTTGCTTTTTTTAGAATTTTCCCAATAAATGATTTATTTGACACCGACACAAGGATAGGATTATTCAATTTTATTAACTTCAAGTTTTTCAAAATCAATAAATCTCTTTTAACCCAATCTGAGTTGATCCTTGTGAAAATTGCACCTCTTCCTTTACGTCTGAAAAATCCTATAGCAGGATCTAAAACAATTTTTGACCTAGGAATATTTGCAGATTTAGCTATCTTCAAACTCGCTTTTAACAGATTCTTTGTTTTTAGTACTTGATTACCGTTTGTGATTTGTTTACTAAAAGCACACAAAACTAGTGATGGACAGTATTTTTCAATTATTTTTGACATCATTGGATCATATTTCAATCCTGTCACATCATTGATTATATCAACCCCTAATTCTAAAACTTCCCTTGCGATAGATGCTCTGCATGTATCTACCGAAATTGGTAGATTAGATGCCTGTTGAATAATTTTAACAGCCTTGATGACACGGTTTGCCTCTGTTTTTTCTGAAACCATTGTTGTAAGATATGGTGCAGTAGACATGCCCCCAACATCTACAAAATCTGCACCTTCCTGTTCCATTCTATGAACTGCATCAATAATTCTTTGTTTGCTAATTGAGATAGATTTTTTGTAAAATGATTCAGGGCTTGTGTTTAAGATTCCCATTATTCTAACAGGGTTTGAATTACCTACAGGAACAGATCCTAGTTTATTCATATAACTTATCATAAAGCTTGGCAATTTGAGTCATATGACCATTAAGGGTTGGGAATCAAAATACAGGGAGATCCTAAAAGAATTTGGTTACTCGAAAAATAGGGATAGACAATCATGTAAATTATTAAATTCATTATTGCCAAACAAAACTAAGATAGCGGAAATCAAGGATCTAATATGGAACAGACCTGTTTTCATAGTAGGTGCTGGACCTTCATTACCATCTTGCATTCCAATTTTGAGAAAATATAGTAATATTACAAAAATAGTCGCTGACGGTGCATCTAGGGCTCTAATAGAAAACAACTTGCGGCCAAGTATTGTAGTTACAGATCTTGATGGTGATATTACAACGCTGAAAAGAATTGGTAGAACAAAGACGATAATAATTGTCCATGCACATGGGGATAATACTGAAAAGCTTGATCTTGTAAAAAACTTCAAAAATTGCATAGGAACAACACAAACAAAGCCTTTAGGAAAGATTCACAATTTTGGAGGATTTACTGATGGAGATAGGTGTGTATTTTTAGCCAACCGCTTTAAAGCAAAAAAAATAATTCTTTTTGGAATGGATTTTGGTACTACAATTGGAAGTTTTTCAAAGACTAGAATTATTAACAAAACTATCAAGATCAGAAAATTACGTCGTGGGAAGAAATTGTTAGAATGGCTCGCGCAAAAAAGTGAATCTGAACTTTACTCCACTTCTGCAGTGAAAGGATTTACTAAAATCAAGTTTGAAGACATTGATAATCTAATTAACGATAAGAATGCGTTTTAATATTGTTCACACATAAGAGAAAACATGGGATTTTCAGACGAACAAATTCATGACATTTTGGAATTAAAAGAGCAACTTACTGAAAAAATAGAGACACATATAGAAGAGATTAAAAAACTTGAAAAAAACATTGTGACTCTAAATACAATACTTAAACAATCAAGTTTCACCAAAGCCTCAGATCTTACTATAAGCGCATCAGAAACAATGAAAGAAGAAAGAAGAATAACAGTGCCGATCACAAAAAATTCGGATGGATCAACTATTGCAAATG
>JOTC01000018.1:0-2389 GCA_000746705.1 Marine Group I thaumarchaeote SCGC AAA799-O18
TAGAGATCACACAATTGGAAAAACATATTTCTTTAGTAAATCCTACGTGTAAAAAATGTAACAAAAAGATGAAGTCAAAAGGAAACAGACAGGGATTTGAATGTAATAAATGTGGTAAAAAATTGTTTTCAAAACTAAATTTACAAATTCCCCGTAAAATCCAAGCCAAACTTTACCTACCGGTTATTTCAGCGCATCGCCATTTGACGCGACCATCTCAAAGGATTAAAAAAAGAAACAAGAGTACTTTGTTTGAGCCTTCATTTCCATGGTTCAATGTTTTTAAGGCTGATGGAAAATTTTTGAATAACAATACTCTTGATAATCATTCTATAATTCTAGAATATGATTAAGAGATAGATAGTATTTAATGTAGTGAAGAAATTTCAGATTTATGACCAAGTTTTTTTCTAAATACAACTTAGCTTCTATAATTCTATTCTTTTTAATAATAGGCGTATCTATACCATCAACCACTATTTTGAATTCTTGGGCCATTCACGAAAATGAATACGTTAAAACTCAGAAAAGTAACCCAATACCGGACTGGATAAGAAATAATGCAGAATGGTGGGCAGATGGAAAAATTACAGAGGATGATTTTTTATATGGAATTACATTCCTAGTTGATAATAATATTATCAAAATCACCAACAAATCAATCTTCGAAAAGACTGATGACGCAATAGATTCTACAATACCCACTCAAGCCAAGCGAGTTCCTGACTGGATAAAAAACAATGCTGGATGGTGGGCAAAAGGACAGATTTCTGACTCTGCATTTGTTTCAGCACTTGAATGGCTCATCTCAAAAGGGATTATGAAGATAGATGTGCATAGAATTTCTTTCATACCAATTGAAGATGTGATATTTGCAGATGCGTTGAGAAAACATGATAAAAGTGACTTTGTTCACCTTTATTCATCACTATTTGAGGTATATGTTAGACCAGATGGTTATACACTGGAAGAGACTGAAGATGGTGAAAAACGTGTGTGGATTTCGCCCATACTTGGACTACATCCAGAAAAAATGGATCTCTATAATGAATTATCTTTATGGCATGATCCTCAAAGGGCAGTAGTAATTTATCCCATCTTTACTGGAACTGCTTATGCTGAAGGTGGTTTTTATGATTATTATAATGGAAGATGTGATCATTGTACAACAACTACGCTCAAGCCAGCAGGATTACTATACACTTCAAGCGGAAACGCGGTACAAGCTTTATCATTATTGGGATATGACTTGATTAATGATATTGACGTCGACAAGAATCCCGATATACTAAAACAATATGACAAGGTTGTAGTATTACACAATGAATATGTGACACGCGCTATGTTCGACGCTATAACAAGCCATCCTAAAGTGATTTACCTTTATCCCAACGCACTTTATGCAGAAATTGAAGTCGACTATCAGGCTAATACCATGACACTCATTCGAGGACATAATTATCCACCAGAAGATCCCGTATCAAACGGGTTTGATTGGGAGTTTGACAATACACATCCATATGAATTTGATAATGAATGTAAAACTATGGAATTGTATTCTATTGAAGATTGGAGAAGCAATGTGGGTGTAGATGTTGCTAGAATGGGAGCAAACACACATTGGATGACAAATTGTTATCCAGAGATAATGTTCTATAGTTCAGGATATGTAGCAACTGCTTTGTTGAAAGCTATCAAAGGCTTATAGCGGGGAGTAGATTTGAACTACTGATTTTCGGGTTATGAGCCCGACGGGATGACTTTGTCCTACCATATAGGTAGTCTGACTTCCCCACCCCGCTGAACAAAAATTTACTATGCGTTATATACGCCTTTATCAAACTCGGAATGATTATTAGGATTTCTGAAGTTACTTAATTATGGACAAACGAATTAGAATTGCCGGAATAGTCGGCGCAATAGTTTTTGCTGTCATAATATGGACTTCACCTTCTAATCCCCCACCAATACCTGAACCAATAATAAGCTCTGATAATGAATTTGTGCAAGTTTTAGCTACTAATTTGGAAAAACCTCGAGCCATAGATTTTGCAGGTGATAAAATCTTTGTAACAGAAAAAATTGGACG
Source organism: Marine Group I thaumarchaeote SCGC AAA799-O18 (assembly GCA_000746705.1). The sequence goes on from JOTC01000018.1 coordinate 2,090, forward strand.
AGTTAGAGTAGTTGAATCTGGTGTTCTACTAGAAGAGTCATTAGCTACGTTTAGATCTGTAAATACTTTTGATGGTGGACTACTTGGTATTGCGGTTCATCCAAATTTTATTGAAAATCATTTTTTGTATGTTTATTTCACATATGAAAATAATGGTACCTTGTGGAACAAAATCATCAGAATCACCGAGTCAGAAAATAAACTTGTCGAGGCAGTAACAATATTCGACAATATACCAGGTTCTGCATTTAGTAATGGTGGTGCACTCAAATTTGGTCCAGCCGGAAAGATCTATGCAAG
>JOTC01000018.1:2408-2774 GCA_000746705.1 Marine Group I thaumarchaeote SCGC AAA799-O18
ACACGGATCTCAGGATCTTCAATCATTGGAAGGAAAAATTCTCCGATTAAACGATGATGGTACTATACCAGATGATAATCCTTTTTCGGATTCTCCGGTGTTTTCATATGGACATATGAATCCAAAAGGTCTGGCTTGGGATAAATCTGGAAATCTCTTTGTGACTGAAATCGGCCCATCCAAAAATGATGAAATCAATATGGTTCAGCCGGGAAAAAATTATGGATGGCCGGAGCAAGAATGCTTTGGCAATGGAAAATTTATTGATCCTCTAATTTGTTATGATCCTGCCATAGAACCTGGTGGTATTGTATTTTATTATGGCGATAAACTAGAGCTAGAAAACTCCCTTATTATGGCAGGGTT
>JOTC01000018.1:2942-9889 GCA_000746705.1 Marine Group I thaumarchaeote SCGC AAA799-O18
TAAGCTATTGAGGATATTGAAATAAAATGACAGATTCATCCATATCAAAATTTTTTGAAAAATCACTAAAAGAAAGGCTTGATGTGGTGGCAGATTTTTCTGGCTTGTCGCAAGACGAATTAAAAATCATTGAGGACGCTACGGGTGGGATTTCATATGACAAAGCAGACAATATGATAGAAAATGCAATTGGTACATTCTCATTACCATTAGGAATTGCCACAAATTTCCGAATTAATGATAAAGATTATCTAATTCCAATGGTAATTGAAGAGCCTTCAGTAATTGCAGCTGCATCAAAAGCAGCTAAAATTGCAAGAATTCATGGCGGTTTTAAAGCCAAAGCTGAACAATCGTATAGCATCGGGCAAATTCAAGTAGTAAATATCGACGTACAATCAGCAATACCCAAAGTTATTGGTGCTTCCAATGAAATTCTAAACCTCGCTAATTCAAAAAGTAACACGCTTTCCAAAATGGGAAAGGGCGCAAAAGAAGTTTCTTGTAAGGATATACAGACTGATTCTGGTCACATGCTAATTGTAGAACTTGTGATTGATGTTGGAGACGCAATGGGAGCAAATGTAACAAACACAATGTGTGAAGCAGTTGCACCATTAATAGAAAAATTAACTGGTGGAAAAGTTCTTCTCCGTATCCTATCAAATTATTCTACGAAAAGGATGGTTCGTGCATCTGCGGTCTTTGATAAAGATCAAGTTGGCGGAGAAAAAACTGTAGATGATATTGTCTTAGCGTTTCAATTTGCTGAAAATGATCCGTACAGAGCTGTAACTCATAATAAAGGTGTGATGAATGGTGTAATAGCAGTTGCAAACGCTACGGGACAAGATAGCAGAGCTATAGAAGCAGCTGCACATGCATATACTTCTAAAAACGGTGCATATAGTTCGCTAACAAAATGGTCAAAAGCCCCAAGCGGAAATTTATCTGGTTATTTTGAAATGCCACTTTCTGTGGGTATAGTTGGAGGAGTTATACAGCATCATCCAATTGCAAAAATTTGTATGAAAATACTTGGGGTTTCCACAGCTCAAGAGCTTTCATGCATCATGGCTGTTGCAGGTTTGGCTCAAAACTTCGCTGCTATGCGTGCTTTAGTAACTGAAGGAATTCAAAAGGGACACATGAAGCTTCATGCCAGAAAAGAAGGCAAAAATTGACAGATCGCATTTATATTAGCTATCAATGTCTTGATAAAAATTGCACCAGCCTAGAAGAGGCTACATTCAAACTACTAGAAGAATCTTGGACAAAAGTTAGGCGAAGACCAAGAACATACCGCGTATTCTTGGATGACCCAGATATTCAAGTCAAAATGCTTCGTCCTCAAGAAATTCCAACTCTAGTCGGAGACGGTTTGTATGACGTAGGCATCACTGGACAGGATTGGGTTAATGAAAACAAAGCAGACGTTGAAAAATTACTTGACTTAGAATACGGAAAAATCAAACTAGTAATCGCCATTCCTGACAGTTACAAGTACAAGTCTCTTGATGACATGATTTTATCTTATGCAAAAAAGAAAAAGACACTTAGAATTTCGTCAGAGTATCTTACAAATGCTTCAAAGTTTATCAAAAACTGCAAGTCATACAAGAAACTATATGGTTCAAAGGATCCTCAAATTGTTACTCCTTGGCTACGCTTGGGAACTAACAAAAACGTTCAGATTCATCTATCGTTCGGCGCAACAGAAGCTAAACCACCGGAAGACGTTGACGCTATAATGGATGTGACCGAAACGGGAACCACTTTGAGACAAAACCAATTGAAGATAGTTGAAACAGTCATGGAGTCAAGCGCACACTTGATTGCCAATAAGAAATCTCTAAAGGACAAGCAAAAACGTCAAAAAATATTTGATATTGTTACATTGATGAGAGGCGCTGTTCAGGGCAGAAAATACCTGCACATTTACATGAACGTGCAAGAGAAGAATATGAATAAACTGTTAACGGAAATTACCTCTCTTAAGAGACCTACCATCAGCCCACTCAGTGAGGATGGCTGGTATGGCGTAAACACTGTAATCCCCAAGTCAGAATTTCACAGATTAGTTCCTAAACTAAGAAAGATCGCTCAGGGATTGGTAGTTCACGAGCCAAAACAAATACTGGAACTTGAGGAGATAAAGCGTGACGAAGAGAATTGATCAAGATATTACAGGTTCGTAATATTGACAGCTTTGTAGAATCCAGACGTCAAAAGATCCTAGAGAAAGACAGGAAAACAGTTCAGGCAATACTGAATAAAGTAAGAAAAAATGGAGATTCTGCTGTTAAGAAATACGAGCGAAAATTCAATGGAAGAAAGACTTCGCAACTGCGCGTAAGCGAGAAAGAGATCAAGGAAGCAAAATCCAAAATCAGTCGTAAGGAATACAGAGCCATTGGTGAGTTGAAGTTCTGGTTAGGCGGTATTAACGAAGTCGATGTACGAAATATGGTTGAGGAAGCAGTTAAAAAAAGCGGAAGAGAACCTATGGGCCTACTAGAAGAATTTGGAGTAGGCATTGAAAGATCACTAGTCCCAATTCCAAGCGTAGGCTGCTATATTCCTGGTGGACAGGCAAGATATCCTAGTTCCGTAGTAATGTCTGTAACACCTGCAAAAATAGCTGGTGTCAAAAGAATTGTAGTTGTTTCCCCACCTGGACGTGATGGAAAGATTGATCCATTAACAATTGCTGCCGCAAAAAGATGTGGTGCTACTGAGATTTACAAGGTTGGCGGTGCACAGGCAATTGGTGCATTGGCATATGGAACAAAATCCATACCAAAAGTAGACAAGATTGTAGGACCAGGAGGAAAATTTGTCAGCATTGCCAAATCACTTGTCAGTGATCAAACCGCAATTGACATGGTTGCAGGACCAACAGAGCTTGGAATTATAGCAAATGCAAGCTCAAACCCTGAACTGGTTGCATTGGATCTTATCTCTCAGGCAGAACACAGTAAGGATACGATGTGCTTTGTGATAACACAATCAAAAGCCATGGCAAAGCAAATTCAAAAATCAATTGGAAAATTAATTCCAGGTACTGAACGGAGTTCAATAATCAAAGAAAGCATATCAAAAAATGGGTTCATTGCTATATGCAAGAATGAAAACGAAGTGATTGAATTAGCAAACAAGATTGCACCAGAGCACTTGGAACTGATGGTGGGAAATGCCAAAACACTTTCAAAAAAGATTACCGGCGCAGGCTTACTGCTCATAGGAAAAAATACACCATCTGCTGCAAGCGATTACATTCTGGGTACCAATCACATACTTCCAACTAATGGATTTGGAAGAACAAGGGGCGGACTGTCTGTTTTAGATTTTCTAAAGCTACAGACTGTGGTTGAATCTAACAAAAAAAGATTCTTGGAACTCAGAGATTCACTAAAAGCACTAACGGACGCAGAGGGTTTACCAAACCACTACAAGGCAGTAAAGAGGAGATTAGATTGAACAAAGAATTTCAAAAGAAACTAAACGAGTTGTCAAAACTCTCTGGATACGAAAAACCAAAGAAGATTTCCGGTTCGTTAAAGCTAGACTCTAACGAAAACTTTGTAATCGGGAAACAGTTCCAGTCGGATCTAATTGACGCTGCCAAAAAACGCTGTGACATTAGAGAGTATCCATTTGGCGGAACAGAAAAACTGGTTGCAAAGTTGGCTAAGTACCTCAAAGTACCATCAAACATGGTTGGGATTGGAAACGGTTCTGATCAGATACTTGACTTGTTTCTAGCTAACTTTTGCACGAGAAAAACTAGAATTCTGACATCGGAGCCTACTTTTGCATTTTTTGAAGAGAGGTGCAATCTTTATGGAGTCAAAATGATCAAGGTTCAGTTCTCTGATGGCATGACATTAGATGTTGATCAATTTTTATCAAAATCAAAAAACGCAGACTTGATCTACATTGACTCGCCAAACAACCCTACGGGATTTCAATTTTCAAAACAGGACATACAAAAAATCATCAAGAAATTCAATGGTCCTATCATCATAGATGAGGCCTATGGAGAATTTTCAGACTATTCGGTAGTAAATCTAGTAAAAAACAATGACAATCTGATTGTTATCAGAACATTCTCAAAGGCATTTGGATTGGCTGGCTTGAGATTAGGTTATTTTATAGCAAACAAAAAATTCACTGATATTTTTTCACGAGTAATTCAGTATCCGTATCCGCTCAACTCATTTGCAATTGAGGTGGGAATTTTAGCATTACAAAAATTAAAGCAAGTATCACCAGTTTTTTCCTTAATTAAAAAAGAAAGAGAGCGTGTGATTAAAAATCTAAAAAGTTACGATATTTTTGAAGTGTTTGACTCCAAAGCAAATTACATACTATTTGATGCCAAAGGCCTGGACAGTCGTGTCTATAATGCCTTAGCGGAACAAGGAATATCAATCAGGAAGTTAGGGAAACTTGGAAACCACAAGGGATGTCTTAGGGTCACAATTGGAACTAAAGAGATGAACTCAAAATTCTTACTTGCAATTCGTGATCTGTTGAAATGAAATCTGACGAATTTGATTCCATCATATTTGATTGTGATGGGGTTTTGATTGATGTAACCGAGTCGTATGATACAACAATAAACAAAACTATTTCGTATGTATTAAAAGAAGTAGCAAACATTACTGTGGATACTCCGTTAACAAATGAGCTACTTTTAAGCTTCAAATCAACTGGAGGTTTCAACGATGAGATAGACATTACATATGCTGGAATTTTGTGTTTTATTGCTGCTGAAAAACTAAATAAAAATCCCACTGAATTAATTTTTGATGTAATCAATAATGCAGATGATAGTGGAATAGCATATGTCGAAAATTTTTTGAAGAAAATTGATGTGGATGTTTCTGATGTAGAAGCGAGATTAAATTATCCAAGCATAGGCAAAAATGATCTGATCCACTCAACATTTGATCAGTTGTTTTTTGGTCCAGAATTATATGGCAAAGTTTTTCAGAAAAAATCAAAGTTTTCTGAAAAAGGATTCATAGAAAATGATAATGTAATTGTAACCTCTGAATTGATTGAAGCATTGAAAAAGAAATTCAATGATAAAATTGCAATTGTTACAGGAAGAGGATTTAACGCGATTAGTTCATCCCTAAAAGGAATCTTGAATAAATTTAATGTGGAAAATTCTGTCTTTCTTGAGGACGAATCACGAGATCTTGCTAAACCAAACCCACAGTCACTAATTAGATCAATGAAAGGTCTTAATTCAAAAAATTGTCTTTATGTGGGTGATTCTATGGAGGATATGATTTTGGCACAAAAAGCCACAGAATTGGGTTTTCAGGTATCTTTTTGTGGAATTTATGGCTCCGGCAAACTGCCTGAGATGAAAAAAAATATGTTCATTAAGAAAAATGCATCATTCATTCTTGAATCAATAAATTTTCTTCCGAAGGCATTAAATCTAGTTTAGGCGAAAAAAGAAAACTGATGTTATCATGGCAATAAGAAAAGCGAAAATCAAAAGGGAGACAAAAGAGACTAGTGTATCCATAAGTGTGAACATTGATGGTTCTGGTAAAACTTCAATTGATACTGGAATTAGCTTTCTGGATCACTTGATAACGTCTTTCGGAAAGCACGCAATGTTGGATTTAACAGTACAAGCAAAGTCAAAGGATAAGATTGAACACCACTTGATTGAGGATACTGCTATAGCAATTGCCTCATCAATAGACAAGGCTCTTGGAAATAGAGCAGGCATTACTAGGTTTAGCTACGCATCTGTTCCCATGGATGAATCACTCGCAGAAACATCGCTTGATTTGATTAAACGACCATACAGCAAGATCATCCTATTGATAAAAAGAAACAGCGTAGAAGGAATATCAAAGGAAGACATTGAACACTTTTTTCAATCGCTAACTCTGAATTTGAATAGCTGTGTACATGTGATAGTCAATTATGGGGATAATGATCATCATAAAATTGAGGCTGCGATTAAGTCATTAGCAGTTGCTCTAAGAAACGCATCATTAAAAGATAAAAAACAAAAAGGAATTCCAAGCACTAAAGGTGCTATGTAATATTGAAAGTTGCTATCTTTGACTATGGCGCCGGAAATATTTTCAGCCTAAAAAACTCACTGGAAAAAAACGGTGCACAGGTAGATGTTATTACCGGCTTAAACAAATCAAAAGAATATTCTGGCTTACTGTTGCCTGGTGTTGGTAACTTTGATCCTGCTATTAGAAGCATACGTGATTATTCTTCAACTGACTTTAAAGATTATGTTGGGGAAAGCATGCCGGTACTTGGTATATGTCTTGGAATGGAGATGTACTTTGAAAAAAGTGAGGAAGGTAAAGAACAAGGCTTGAGTGTTATCAACGGCGAAGTTGTTCTTCTACCAAATACGATGAAAGTTCCACACATGGGTTGGAACAGTTTGGATATTGAACGGCAAAATAAGTTCTTGGAAGGTGTTAATGACGGTTCATGGGTTTACTTTGTACACTCCTACATGATAAAGACAAAAGAAACAGGATTGATTACGGCAAATGCTGATTATGGAATTAAGGTTCCTGCAGTAATTCAACAAAAAAATTTCATTGGAACACAATTTCACCCGGAAAAATCAGGGGAAATTGGCTCCTTAATGTTAAGTAATTTTCTAAGTGAATGTAAAAAATGAAAATAATTCCTGCGATAGACATAATGGAAGGAAAAGTAGTTCGGCTCTACAAGGGCGACCCTAACAAAAAAACCATCTACAGTGAAAACCCACTGGAAGTTGCAAAAAAATGGGAGTCTGCTGGTGCAGATATGATTCACTTGGTAGATCTTGATGCGGCACTAGGCAGGGGTCGCAACTTTGATTTACTCAAAAACATAGCGGAATCAGTAAAAATCCCGGTACAAGTTGCTGGAGGACTTCGAAATTATCAGATTAT
>JOTC01000019.1 GCA_000746705.1 Marine Group I thaumarchaeote SCGC AAA799-O18
CTAAGTGTTTTTCCATGGCTAAATTTCCTGTCAACTGGAAGTCCTCCAGGAACCATGTGAAAAAAACGTACCGGAAGTTCAGATGTCATTTTAATAAATTCTTTAAAACCAGTATAGCCGCAAGTACTCACTATATCAATAGGATCAGAAAAAAGCGAGGTCACACCGCATAGAAGGGATTTTTTTGCAAATTCTGTGGGTGAAACAAACTGATCTATATGAATATGAGGATCAGCAAATCCCGGTGTCACGTATTTTTTTTCTAAATCTATTACGGCAGTTTTTCCTCCTCTTGTGTGAGATGCGTCTTGACCAACATAGGCAATCCTGTCTTGATATATTGCAATTTGAATATCTGGTAAAATTTCACGTGTATACACATTAACTAGTGAACAATTTTCCAAAACAAGATCAGCGTCTTTATCACCAATAGCTACCGCGTTTAAATTTCGAATAGCGGAAGGCAATCCAAGAAACATTACTCGCTGATGTGTATTGTTATTATTATAGATTAGAAGGGATGTTTAAATTACGGTCGTATTCGGGTGTTTATTGTGAACATACCCAAAGAGATTAATCGATTTTGTCCTAAATGCAAAAAACATTCCATACAAAAGATTTCTATTTACAAAGCGGGAAAAAGGCGAGGAACTGCTGCTGGTGAGAGAAGGCATGCGTTACGTAAAAAAGGATATGGAGGACAGAAATTTCCTAAGCTGGCAAAACCTGCAAAAACTACTAAAAAAGTTACACAGATTTTTACGTGCCCAGAATGCAAGAAAAAAACCATGAAAAAAGGAATTAGAATTAAAAAATTCGAGCTGATTGCAAAATGAAAAAGGAACGCATACTTATTCCCGAGCCAAATAGCAAGTTTCTCAAAGTTAATTGTAAAGAATGTGAAGAAGAAAACATAGTTTATTCACATGCTTCAACGGTCATCACGTGTAAATCATGTGGAAACGTAATTGGAAAACCAACTGGTTCAAAAGTAGAAATAATAGGGAAAATTTCAGAAACGTTGAAGTAATTCATAATCTTTCTTTGTGTTTAAATTAAAAGCTATTCTCTTATCATCTAAAATTATGTGTTTTTCTTCAACTAGATTATGATTTTTGATTTTGTCAGCGTTAATAATAGAAATTCCAGTGTACGTAGAGTCTATACCTTTGACGGAATTTACCAATAGACTAGACTCCAGACCCAAAGAATCCAAAAATCCCTTAGATACAAGAAAACTAGTCCAAACATTTTTTGAATTAAATTTTTTAGTTATGTCTTGAATAATTTTTTCATCCAGTAGTGGTAAATCACCAGAAGAAACAAACACAAATCCGCTCATCTTTTGTAGTAGAGAATTTAGATCGTTAACATATCCATTTCCGTGTGTAGCTAAAGTTTCTATTCCTCTTTGCTCCAATACATGTTTTGTATCAGGTGAGTTTGGGCTTGTAGCCACAACAACTTTGGAAAAACAATGAGAGTTTTTTAGTGCATCAATTACATGAAAAATTACTGGTTTTTTGTATTGAAGTAACAATTTTTCATCAGAAAGCTCCATCCTAGTTCCCTTACCGCCTGCCATCACAAGTCCAATCATAGTGATACAAAGATTAGCAGGGACGACAATCTTGTAAGTTCATTGGTTGCACCCAGAACATCTCCAGTAATTCCACCAAAACTTCTAGTGGAGAGTGCGACCAAAAACAATGTAACGCCAATTGTCGCACCAAAAAGTATCAATCCTATAGTTCCACCTATCACAACAAGCGGAATAATTGTAATGATACCAGCAACAGCTAGTCTTCTTTTATCCTTCATGATTTGCATGAATGGTGAATTAGAGCCTACCGCAGCTGAATTACCAATACCGGCCATTAGTACCATTGAGAATTTAGCTAAAATTTCACTAAGTAAGATGGCTTGGAGCAACTCATAACCACTTGTCAATGACAAGGCTATGATTGCACCAACTACATACAATACAACAGAAGCAATTCCAGCAGAACCTGTTGAAAGGTCTTTCATGGCTTTGAGTTTTTTATTTTTTGTTCCTTTGGTCATAAGACCATCAGCAAAATCTGCTAAACCATCAGTGTGGTGTATTCCAGTGATAATAGCAATGCTTCCAACAACTAACAGTGAAACAATCAACGGGTCTAGGAAAAATGAAAGTCCAAATCCAACTGAGCCAATTAATAGTCCTATTGCAATTCCAATGATAGGAAAAATATGCATGTATCTTGCTACAGTTTCCAGATTAGTGTTGTTAGAGGGAATTATTGTAAGAAATGAAAAAACTGAACTAATTTCCTTAAGCATGTATCCACCATCCTAAAAATGAGAGGGTCATGATTATTGGAATAGTAATTATACCACAGAATAAAATTGATGAAACTTTCATCAGTGTAATTGCAGATATAATGTGAGACTTTGTAAATTCTATATTGCCATTACCAATTGTATAGTAATTCATTTTTTCTAACCTAGTTCCAAGTGCACCCGCCAAAGCAGCCATTGGAAAACCTGCATTAGGACTTTCTAGTTTTCTACTGTCACGTCTCATAATGTATAATGATTCTTTCCAATTATAGCCGAGAATTAATGCACTTAAGATCATAACTAGTCCAGTTAGCCTAGATGGAGCGTAGTTCAATACAGTATCACACTTGGCTCCAAACCAACCCACATTCCTGAACAAGGTTGTCTTGTAGCCAATCATAGAATCTACAGTGTTTATTACTCTGTAAACAAATGCGCCTGGAAGACCAAATAAAGCATAATAGAATAACGGACCAGTAATTCCATCAACCGTATTTTCACTTACACTCTCCAAAACACCAGACAAAATATGATTTTTATCTAAATTCTTGGTATCTCTCTTTACAATCATAGAGAGATGATTTCGAGCAGAATCTAAATCCACTTTCTCAACCGCGTCAACTACCGCCAAGGCATGTTTTTGCATTCCTCTAATAGCAATAGTTGTTTTTAGTAAGATTGAACCGACAGCTATCGATACAATTAATGAGACAATATCAATAGTGAGTAAACTAATTCCAATATCCAAAACAACAAGCGTTGTGCAGACAGTTACTACAATTACACTAACAAGCAAGATGCCACCAATCAATTCCTTTCTTACTGAGTTGCTTTTTGTAAAAGGAACAAGTAATGCTATTAGTTTTCCAATCCAAGCAGTTGGATGATATTTGGTTTTTGGATCGCCTACTAAAAAATCCAATAAAAGAGCAAATCCAACTATAACTGCACTTTCAAGTATCATTACAGTAGTTTTTCAATTGCTCCGATATTAAGACTTGACTTTACAACCTTGCTTAACTTCTCAATTTCAGAGTCGATCTTTTTTAGATTCTTATTATTGAGTGCAAGCTGCTTTGAATCTGAAGTTATAGAATCCTCCTCGGGAAGTAGAAATTTGGTCAGTGGAATGGTACCAAAAACGGGCTTTCCTGTGTTTTGTTTTAGCTTTCTAAATCCAGGTTTAAGAATATCCAAGTCGCCACGAAATTTATTAAAAATAAAACCTTTGATCTTTTTTTGGTATTTTTTTTCTAATAATGACAGGGTACCAACAATGCTTCCAAAAGATCCACCTCTCTCAATATCCGTGATTAAAATTACAGGCGATTTTGTTTTCTCGGCAAGTTTCATATTTGCAATATCATATTGAGTAAGATTGATTTCAGCAGGAGAGCCAGCACCCTCAATGATTATCAAATCATGATTTTTTTCTAAAGCGTGAAATGATCTCAAAACTGTTTTCATTCCATTTTTTTGAACAAACTTCCTGTAATAGTCATCAGCATGCATTTTTTTATAGAATTTTCCTCTTAGGAAAATGGAGCTTCTATAATCACCTAGAGGTTTTAGCAAAATTGGATTCAAATCGGGTGATATTGTAATGCGTGATGCAAGAGCTTGAACTGCCTGAGCACGAGAAATTTCAAAATCATTTCCTTTGTAGGCGTAGTTTGACATGTTTTGTGCTTTGAACGGTGCTACAGAGAATCCCTTTTCTAGAAAAATTCTGCAGAGTGCAGTAACAAGTGTTGTTTTACCTGCACTAGATGCAGTCCCCTGAACCATTAGCGTTTTTGAGATACTAAATCACCCCCAGTGCCTTTAGCAGTTTTATGTTCTCTTTTCTAGTTTTTACTGCAATTCTAATGTAATTCTGGTTTAATCCACGAAATGTACTGCAATCTCTAATCAGAATTTTTTGTTTGAGAAGTTTCTTTTGTAAAAGTTTTGATTTAATTTTTGTTTTAACTAGAAGAAAGTTTGTTGCTGAAGTACAGCAAGCAAATTTTTTCGATTTTGCTAAATTTGATGATATGAAACTTTTCTCCTTTTTGATTAACTTGCGTGTTTTATCTAAAAATGGATGATAACATATTGCTGCACCCGCTGCACGCTGTGCTAGATTACTTACATTCCAAGGAATCTTGATTTTTTGGAGTGGTTCTATAATTTGTGAACTACCTACACCATAGCCAATTCTAATTCCTGCCAAACCAAAAGATTTTGTGAGCGAACGTAAAATGAACAAATTCTCGAAATTTTTGATGTGTTTTATTACGGATTCATCGTTTTCTGGTACAAGCTCGATAAATGTCTCATCTACAAATACAATTGTTGATTTCTTCTTTGCCGCTACGATAATTTTGAGCATTTCATTCTCATGGATTAAAATACCAGTTGGGTTGTTTGGATTACAAATAAAAATACAGCCATTTCTAGGAATTTTCATAATAAATTTTTGTAAATTTTTTGAAAGATCCATAGTTTTAAAAAATGATATTTTACAGTCGCAAAGTTTTGCAGAAACTTCATACTCACTAAAAGTTGGTATTGGAATCAAAACATACGTCTTTTTATTTAGAAAAGTTTTGCAGAAATTGTAAATTATTTCTATTGCACCATTTCCAACAACAATCTGCTTTTTTGGAACACCAGTAAACCATGCTAAGTTTGCACGTAAATTCGTAGAATTTGGATCTGGATATTCAGATATTGATTCCAAATGTTTTTTCAAATAACGTCTTACGCCTGGATGGCATCCTAATGGGTTTACATTTGAACTGAAATCAATCACATTAACATCAGGATTTTTTATGCCATATTTGCCTCCGTGTGAGGCTGGAATGTGTGACCGTGCTGATTTGTTTGGATGAATTTTCACATTATAGATAATTAATTGCCAATATAGTGTGTTTTGGTTATTGCTAACGATTATTAATTGAAAACTTGAAAATGACTCATGAAAAAGAAAGTAGCAATAATTGGAGTCACAGGAGCGGTAGGACAAGAATTTGTACTATCCCTAAAGGATCATCCATGGTTTGAAGTTACGCAAATTGCAGCTTCAGAAAGATCTGCAGGAAAAAATTATGTTGATGCAATTCGGGATCCAGAAAGTGGAATTATCAAATGGGAAGTGGGTGGAGAAATCCCGGAATATATCAAAGGAATGACTGT
>JOTC01000020.1:0-5303 GCA_000746705.1 Marine Group I thaumarchaeote SCGC AAA799-O18
AAGGGTGAGGCTGCTCGCCTATTAAAAGGAAACATGAGCTGGGTTTAGACCGTCGTGAGACAGGTCGGTCTCTGCCTGATGGAAGCGCGGCTGTCTGAGGGGAAGTTGCTCCGAGTACGAGAGGAACAGAGCAACGTGGCCACTGGTTTACCGGTTGTCTGATAAGGCAGGCCGGGCAGCTAAGCCGTTTGGATTAAGTGCTGAAAGCATCTAAGCACGAACTCCATCCCGAGACAAGACAGCCTTTCGTAAGATGAAGGTTCGCAGAAGAAGACTGCGTTGATATGATGGATGTGTATACCACAAGCTACGGCGAGTGGTGAGCATGCCATTACTAATAGACCAACACATCAGCTCGGCCATATACATAGAGACTATACATGATGAATCATATTTTTAATTAGATTAGTGGATACTCTGCACGTCCATAATGGCATTAATTTACTCGATTTAGAATATATGAGGTGGTAATTTCCACAAGATCACTGTGAGAGGCGTGCGTAAGAAACTATTTGCACGAGGGTGGATGCAAAATAAAACTCCCATCCTAGTACCAAACAGCGGGTAGTTCTTGCCCTCACAGTTTTCATTGCATATTTAGATTATTGTTGACCTAGTCCAGCAAACCAACTTACTTTTTTATGAGGTTTTTGATATTATGATCTTAATGCAGTTTTCAAATATTGAGCCATCATACACATCAAAAGATGGTTGTAGATTAATTTGGAAAGGTGTAGAGGAAGATGATTCAGATACCATTATACTAAACAAAAAAGAACTCGAACAATTAATTGATCTCTTAAAAGGTGACTCGTCTGGTGAGGTTGATCTTGAGGATCAAGTTAGTCGTATAATGGTAAATTCTGATATCACAGAATTTAATTTAAAAGACCATAACTTACTTGAGGTTAAGACAGCTGACCTGCAAAAACACGTTCTAGATTATGCAAAAATTCCACATACACCACAGTATGTCCATATCAACCCAAAGGAGTATTATCCTTCTATCTCAATTCGCAAATACGATGAGCCAAAAAAAGTTGATGAGACAAAATCTACTCAAATATCACTTCTTGAAGCGATTTTAGCATCAAAACCAAAAAAAACTTCACGTGACCTTTCACAATCAGATCTATCTAGAATATTTGCAACAAGACGTTCAACAAGAAAATTTGTAAAAACTAAGATAGAGGGTTGGATGGTTGATAAAATTTTAGCAGCAGCTGATACTGCACCTACAGCTGGAAACTTTCAAGGGTTTAAGGTATTTTATATCAAAAACCAAAAAACCAAAGAAGCACTTGTTGAGGCAGCAAACAACCAACCATATGTAAACGCACCAGTTGTCTTGGTGTTTTGTATGGATCCATCAAGAGTAAAGATGAATTTTCCTCCAGAAATTTTAGAAAAGTTTTCAATCCAAGATGCTACTTTGGCTGCCGCGTTTTCGATGCTCGCTGCATCTGGTTTGGGCTTAAGTTCAATCTGGATTGGAATGATTGATGAAGAAAAGGTAAAATCCATTTTGGGTACAGATTTGAAACCATCCTCTATTCTATGTATTGGTTATCCAGAAAAACGTAGATCCCCAAAAACAAGAAGAAATCTTAAAGAACTCATTCAAGTAGTGGAATGACTATGTCAGACATTTACGATTTTAAATAAATACTAGATTGATGTAATTATTCTATGTTATTATGGATTGTCGCCGCTGCCGCTGGAATTTTAATTTCAGGTATTTTAATTTATAAATATATTAAGACGCCAAAACATGATGTACTTGGATTTTCTATGTACTGTAAGATATGTGGCAAGAAAATAGTTGGTTTGAAATGTCCTAGTTGCACACAAAAAAAGAATGATTGGAGATAGGTGTGCTATCTACCATGTTTTTTATATGCTATTTTTTAACTTACTAGCATATTCTCTATAAGTCTCAAGAAGTTTCAAGCAACAATTATTCATCTTTTGCAGTTTTTTGTATGTGGAATTTTCAGATATAGAAGATTCATCTATTTCACACTTTTTCAGGTCATCAAAATGACTGGTTAATTCTTTTTCAAGCATATTGATTTTCGTCTCAATTTTTAATAACTCGTAACCTTTTGGTTCCATATCTATTTTAGGCACACATTGATAAAAAATCTTCATGATGGTATAACTCAGGTTAAATATTTGTTAATTGTAACATATGTATGGCAGAAGCGTATGTCTTAATTAACTGTGAAATTGGTTCTGAGGAGAAAGTTATAACAGAACTAAAGAATATTGATGGGGTTAAAGAGGTTCATGGGACATTTGGCGCATATGATGTTTTAGCTAAGGTAGAGTCTGAACAGGTTGAGGCTTTACGTGAGACAATTACTTGGAAAATTAGAAAAATTGATAAAATTCGTTCAACACTTACATTAATGGGTATTGAAGGGCAGAGTTAATTTCGTAAACCCCTATTCCTAAATACATTTTTAATTTTCTACGTGTAGGATAAGATTTGAATATATTTGAACTCGCTGAACAAAATTTTTTGATTACATTTTTTGTGGTAATAGGAATTGGCTTATTGCAGGGTGCAATAATGGGACGTGGAGTACGCTCTAGATTTCCAAGCTTTAAAAGACATGCTAGAACGGTTTCAATCATTTTGTTGGCACTTTTTTCAATTAACGCTATATCTGGTGTACTAAAATTTGCTGAACCGGTTAAAGTTTCGGTATCAGAATTAACCATTCCGGTGACAATTGAAGAAGTATTTACCATTGTAGTTAATGTAACTGGTATCAACGCGGGAGTTGGGACGGTAATTGCAATATTTGTTTCCATTACATTAATTGTATTTTTGAAATTTGCTCAAATACATCAGATCGCAAGATATTTTATTTTTATAGTCAGTTGCATAGTTCTCATTGCATCTTTGCTAGGAAAATTCACTGATTTTGTACCCACAACATTTCAAATAATGCTATATGCATTTTATCAGTTTGGTATTACAGTAGGAATATTTCTTGTAACTAGACGTAAAGAATCTGATGTGTTATCCGAAATAAAATGATGTGATTAAAAAATTAAGTATTGCTTACCGTTACAAGAGTTTTTTTAATCCAACACATCTGTTTCTAATCGTTACTTCAGTTACACCTGATGCAATAGAAATCTCTTTTTGAGTCTTATTTCCACCAGCTGAAATACAAGCTAAATATAATGCTGCGGCGGCTATACCCATAGGATCTTTTCCTGCTACTATGCCAATCTTTTTTGCTTTGTTTAATAGGATCAATGCTTTTCGTTTTGTTGCCTCACCAAGTCCAGCTACACTTGCAATTCTAGATACACCCTTAACTGGATCTGCTACTGGTATTTTGAGGTCAAGCTCTCTGAATATAATTCTGTAACTTCTTGCTACATCTTTTCTTTTAATATTTATTCCGTCTGCTATATCATCTAAAGTTCTTGGCGTTTCAGTTATTCTACATGCAGCATAAATACATGCAGCTACTAGACCATGAATAGATCTACCTTTGACAAGTTTTCGTTCAATTGCTTTTCTATAGATATAAGCTGCCTTTTCAATAACTGTGTCTGTTAATGTTAACTTGTCCTTCAGCTTATCCATCTCACTTAATGCTTGACGGAGATTTCTTTCGGATGAAGTATGAGCTTGTGAACGACTATCCCATGTTCTAAGTCTGTCGATAGATTTTTTCATAGACGAGTCAAGTGGTTTACCAGTTGCATCCTTATTTTGCGGACCAATAATAGTTGAAAGACCCATGTCGTGCATAGTAATTGACGTACCTGAACCAACACGGCTTCTATCTTCACCATCATTTGAAAATGAGCGCCATTCTGGACCGCCCTCAGTAATCCTTTCAGTTACAACAAACCCACAAAAACTGCAGAATAATTCACCTGTAGTATCATCCAGAACCATTTTAGTTTTAGTACACGAGGGGCAACGTTGTTTTGCTAAGTTGTTATCCATAATAATTATAATGCAAAATTATCATATAAGGATTTTATTACTTAATTGTAGTTATTTGTTGGTAGGTTAAGCTAATTTATTGTAATATTAGAATGCAAAAATTTTTTATCGATTTTTACTGCTTAATCTATTAGCCAAGTAGACAGTAAGCAAAGTTTACTTCCTTTATTGAAGGATACATTATGTTATCCGGATCAGTGGAATGCATGAATCCAAGGGAATGACCAAGTTCATGTATCATGATTGTTTCAACCGTCTCAACAGTGAACAATTGACTACTGCCATCACAGCTATAACCAGCAAGCGCAACTTCTACTACTCCTTTCCCTATGTTTGCATGACCAAGTACACCTTCACCAAGATTTCTTATGACCCATGTGACCCAAATATTTGCATCAGATCTTGAATTAACCTCATAAAATTTTACAAATGCTTTCTTACCATCACTAGCAATCAGTTCAGTATTCTCCCAAAATGTGATTGCATTTTTTAGTGTATTAACATGATCAAGTGGAAGACCATTTGGTTGTTCATTAACATAAAAAGCATATTCAATTCTATAAACATCATCAACCAGATTTACTTTCCTATCTGGAAAACTATATGATGATAATGATAGATATTGATCAAGATTCCATTTGTGATAGTTTACCCAATATTTTTTTAAAACTGCAGGGCTTGGATTAGGTAACTCTATGTATCTTTTTTCATTTTTTATGTCAAGCTGAATTTTTTTTATATATTGTTTAAAGTTCCATGCCTTTCTTTCCAGTTCTTTTTTTACTAATTCTGTATTTTCATGTACAGTGATTTTCATTATACCATTTTCAATAAGATATTTGATACCTGACACGAAAGCTTCATCCGGAATTTCATCATTTGCCCACCATCCCGCATTGTTTTTAATCCATATTGGAATAACATTTGAAGAATTTTTCTTTGTATTCTCTGAATTTAGCATAATAATTTTATTTTCAACAAGATACTGAATACCTGAGATAAAATCGTTGTCACTTATTTTATCTGTAGCCCACCATCCCGCATTATTCTTAACCCAATATGGTATATCATTTTTTTCAAGTTTTAGAAGATATGCAGGTTTTTCTGTTGGATTAATTGGGTATTTTTTTTTAATTTTTTCTACGTAGTTAAGATAATTTTTAGACACATGATTATCAGGATCTAATTTTATAGCTCTTTCAAAATATTTTATTGCTTCATCATATTCCCCAAAATTTCCAAATCCTAATCCTAAACCATTTAAGGATACAACATTATTTGGATCAATTTCTAATATCCGGTAAAATTCCAACATAGATTTCTC
>JOTC01000020.1:5501-6087 GCA_000746705.1 Marine Group I thaumarchaeote SCGC AAA799-O18
ATCATTATCTTCTTGTGCAAAAGAAGTGCTAGTGAGAAAAACTATAATAAATAAAAAAATGGCTGACAGTCTGATTGTATTATAATACAATTTTAATTCTCATTTTATCTAGAAAAATTCTAATTAAAACATAACTACTGATTTTTGTATAATACATCTCCAACTAGCACTTTAGTGGTATTATTACCCCTGGAAATAATCAATGCGCCATCAGTATCAATTTTTGTGGCTTTTCCAGTGATCCTGCTAGTATCAGTAGGAATCGTAATCTTTTTGCCTATTGTAGAAGATCTTTTTGTCCACTCAACTATAATTTTTTTATTATAACCAGAATTAATCATCTGGAAAAATTTTTCTAGCTCATATAGAAATTGTTTGACTAGCATTAATGGTTTTTCATTTTTTTTTACAAGTGAAGCAACACCATAAAAATTAGGTGTTTTTTTTAATTGCTTTTCTAGTTTATATGGTTTAATTTTAAAATTTATCCCTACACCTAAAACAAGGTATTCAATTTTGTTCGATTCTAATGATGTGTCAAGTAAAATCCCAGCTATCTTTTTTCCTTTTAGTGTTAAATCATTTG
>JOTC01000021.1 GCA_000746705.1 Marine Group I thaumarchaeote SCGC AAA799-O18
AAATCCAGGTGCTACAAATTTTGCCAAAATGATTTCTTCAAACAATGTGGTTCCAATAATTGTAAGTTTAGTTGGTTCAGTAGAGGATGATTTTGATTTTATGATAAAACAGTTTGAAAATTGTAAGGTTTCAGCTTATGAATTGAATTTATCATGCCCACATGTTGCAAAAGTTGGTCTTGAAGTAGGCGATGACATTGAACTTGTAAAAAAAATTGTAAAAAAGGTAAAATCAGATACAAACGTTCCTGTTATAGCAAAAGTGGGACTAGGGACTACAAACTATCTTGATACTGTTAGTGCAGCTTGTGAATCTGGTGCAGATGGTATTACTGCAATTAATACAATACGTGCTATGGCTATAGATGTTGAAACACAGAAACCTATACTAAGTAACAAGGTTGGCGGTCTATCTGGAACTCCGATTAAACCAATTGCTGTTAGATGTGTTTATGAAATTTCATCAAAGTTTGATGTTCCAATAATTGGTTGTGGTGGAATTTCTACATGGCAAGATGCTGTAGAATTTATTCTTGCAGGTGCAAGTGCTGTACAGTTTGGGAGTGTATTGGGTGAACATTGGATAGAAGTATTTGCAGAGATAAACACTGGAATTCAAAACTACATGGAACAAAAAGGATATTCTACAATTGGTGAAATGGTTGGAAAGGCAAAGAAATCCTAACAGTCATCATATCTGTACCATTGAAAAGGTGATTGACGAGACACCAACTGTTCGAACATTGATCTTCTCTGATGAAATACTTTCCAACGTTCTTCCCGGTCAATTTGCGATGGTGTGGATCCCGGGTGTTAATGAATTGCCTATGAGTGTAATGATTACGCAAGAAAAAAACAAAGCTGCGTTTACAGTTAGAAAACGCGGTGAACCGTCAACTGCAATGTATAATCTTACAGTGGGTGACTATATTGGTGTCCGTGGTCCATATGGAAACTCTTTTGACATCAAAAATGGAAAACTATTGTTAGTTGGTGGTGGAACGGGGTTGGTTCCTTTATTGCGATTGATAACTTTCTGTAAGCCTTCACATGATATTACATTATTGATGGGTTCTCAGACAAAGAAAGAAGTTTTCTTTGAAGATTTGGCAAACAAACTACTTAAAAAAAATAAACATCAGGTAATAACAGTTACTGAAGATGGGACTTACGGAAAAAAAGGATTTGTTACGGATGTTTTGGAAGAGTTATTCACTAAGAATAGTTTTGACGCGATCTACACGTGTGGACCAGAGTTAATGATGTATAAGATAGTTAAGTTGGCAACATCAAACCAAATATTTGTTCAAGCAAGTCTTGAACGTATGATGAAATGTGGTATTGGTATTTGCGGGAGTTGTTGTATTAATGAAGATTTAGATGTCGTGATGGTACTATTTTTGATGGGAATCATTTAATACGAAATAATGAATTTGGACAATTTCATAGAACAAAATCTGGGGTTTTAGAAAAAATATAGCATATAAAACTCAAAAGGTTTAAAATAAATAATTATAATCGAACGTTAACTAATGGCAAGCCCAAAAATTGTATTAACTGCAGATAGAACATTAATGTCATCATATCGTGGACTTTCGCTGGCTACATTTTTTGGCTGTGCACCTGCACTTGATCCAAATCGTAGTAAAAGCAGTTTTTGGTATAAAATTTTAGGAAACCAGGTAACACCAAAAATTTTGTTTGATTTTATCTGTAATTATGCTCCCCATACTAATGGTATAGCAAAATTTGCACCATATGGTTTACGCAAAGTCGAAGCTGGTTTGCTTCGTGATGGTTTCAAGCGTGAAGATGTAGTGGTAGCTCATCCTGATCATATTGAAAAATTCATTGGACCTGAAACTGAGGTTGTTGGGACTCATGAAATGGATCCACTTGGAATGGGACCAGTAACCATGACATTCACATATGGAAGAAGGAATATGTCTTATGACGAATTTTATTGTCGTGAACTGCACAGACGGATTAATGCAGCAAAGAAAAAGAATGGTAGCCATGCAAAAGTTATTGCAGGTGCTTCTGGTACTTGGCAGTATAATTATGCACCTGAAAAAATTGAAGAATATGGATTATATGCAATTTTAGAGGGAGAACTTGGTGGAATTGCTCCAGAAATAGATGGACATGCAGGCAACTTTTTTAACTATCTAATAGACGGTCAGTTTGAAAATATGGATCCTTTTAGAAAAAGAAAGGATTTCAAAGTTGACATTAAAGAATTCAAACGTGGTAACAAGACACTTCATGGAAGATTTGTCAACTTTTGGGATAGACCAGAATTAGATGACATTCCGGAAATAGTTGAACCATCTATGCACGGTATGATAGAAGTAATGCGTGGATGTGGTAGGGGTTGTAAGTTCTGTGATGTCACGCTAAGATCATTAAGATACTATTCTCCAGAAAAAGTAAAAAAAGAAATTCAAGTGAATATTAAGAAATCTGGTATTGATAGAGCTTGGGTTCATAGTGATGACATTTTCGTTTATGGCATGGATCCTACTACCACAAAAAATATGGAACCAAATCGTGATGCTCTTGAAGAATTATTCACAGCAATCATGTCTACTGGTGTTAAACATACAAACCCAACTCATGGAACACTGGCAGGTGCAATTGCAGACGAAAAATTAATTCCCAATTTATCAAAGATAATTAATGCTGGTCCAGGCAACCTGACAGGAATTCAATGTGGATTTGAAACTGGAAGCATAAGATTAATTGAAAAATATGCTGATAGAAAACTTGCACCATATCAGCCAGAGGAATGGCATTGGGTTGTAAAAGAGGCTGTTAAAACTTTAAATGAGAATTATTGGGTTCCCGCATTTACATTAATCATGGGTCTTGATAACGATGAAACACCAGAAGATGGTTGGGAAACAATTAGGCTCATTAACGAACTTGAACGAGAACAGCCTAATGCTATGTTTACGGCTACTCCATTGACATTTATTCCCATAGGGCTGCTAGAGAAATCAGAATTTTATGATATAGGTAGTGGTTCAGATCCAACACAACTTGGTGTGATGTATAAGACTTGGCAGCATAATTTCAAATATGGGATTAAGAAGTTTATGACCAAAACAGGACAGCGTGGTTCTTTTAGACGAACTGCATTTAACGGTCTTGCTAGGACTTTGGGCGGTGTTCCTCTTGGTGCCATGGAAAGATTCGCGAGAAAAAGAGGCCCTAAGTATGAAAATGTTATTGAAACTATCAAAGCAAAATACTGGTAAACTGACATTCCAAATACATAAATTCAATTACCAAATCTGATTATCATGGCAACTCACGGCTCACTTACAAAAGCAGGGAAGGTTAGAGGGCAAACACCTAAAGTGGAAGGACGTAAACGTGTGGGTACTTCATCTAGTCTTCGAAATAAGAGTAATTTTAAGAAACGATTTATTCTGTCAAGGTTTCCTGGTCAAAACAAACCTGGACAAAGACGCAGACGTCGTTGATCGTAAATTTTAGATTATTTTGACTTGGGAATAAAATAAACTGAAGAATAACCTTATAAAGTACCCGTACCGTAACATACGGTATATGGAAGATTTAAGATTAGATAGTTTACCAGGAGTGGGACCAGTAACCACAAAAAAATTGAGTGATGCTGGTGTACACAACATCATGGATTTGATAGTACGTGGTCCTGTAGAACTAGCAGAAATAACTGGCATGGATAAAGATACTGCATCTACAATTGTAGAAAAGGCGAGACAATCACTTGTTGAAGGTGGGATGTTACAAAAGGACTATGTAAACGCTTGGGAAATATACAAAAGAAGACAGGATATTGGCAAAATTACAACAGGTACGGAATGCCTTGATATATTGTTCGATGGAGGAATTGAAACACAAGCACTAACCGAAGTTTATGGCGAATTTGGTTCTGGTAAAACACAATTATGTCACACAATGTGCGTAACTGTCCAAAAACCAAAAGAAGAAGGTGGATTAAATGGTACCGTATTATTTATCGACACGGAAAATACTTTCCGACCAGAAAGAATAGTATCCATTGCAAAGGCGTATGGTATGGATCCAGAAAGAGTTCTAAATAACATCATTGTGGCAAGAGCGTATAACAGTGCACATCAAACATTGATTCTAGAAGAAGCAAGTCAAATGATTCAAGAAAATAACATAAAACTACTTGTTGTTGATTCTGCTGTGGGCTTGTTTAGATCAGAATATCTAGGGCGTGGAACACTTTCTGAGCGCCAACAAAGATTAAACAAATTCGTTCACTTGTTAGTACGAATTGCCGAGACATACAATTGTGCTGCACTTGCTACGAATCAAGTAATGGCATCTCCTGATGTGTTCTTTGGTGATCCTACACGTCCAATAGGCGGTAATGTAGTGGCTCATACAAGCACATATAGGGTCTATCTTAAGAAATCTGGCAAAAAAAGAATAGCACGAATGGTAGATAGTCCACACCATCCAGAACAGGAAGTTATATTCGCTCTGGGCGAGGCTGGTGTGATTGACCCTGATTCAGACGCAAAGAAAAAGACTACCAAAACTATAAAATCCTCAAAATTAGAATCAGATACAAAATCAGATACAAAATCAGATACAAAATCAGATACAAAATCAGATACAAAATCAGATACAAAAGATATACAAAAAAGTAATTCTAGTGTTGGTGTAGATAATAAAACTGACGATAAACCCGAAAGTCCTGAATAAGGGACAGATTTATCTTAAACACTATAGCACTTTGTGCAATGAGGAAGATTCCAAGACCATTCAAAATGCCATGGGGTAAGGGCATGGTCATAGATGAAATTTCAATATCTTCTCAATATCATGAACCGACAATCCAGCTTCTAGAGTTTGATAACGGGGACAAATTACTACGTTTCTGCTCTTATTCACATGGGAGATTCAGCAGATCACCACTAATGATAGATGAAAATGACCTAAGTCGACTTGGGAAGGCTGTTGTGAAAGGAAAAGAAATTCGAAAGTTTATAACAAAACTAAACCAGTGAGTATAGATTGTTGTAGACCGTTTTTGTAAAAAAATATTGTAGTATTAAAATAAGGGATTATGAGTCATATTCGATATGACTACTAAGAAACCAACTGGCCGTTCACATGGATTTAAGCATAAATCTAGGTCTATTATGACAAAGGATGCTCCTAGAGGTGTTTCATTCCTTCTACGTGAATATCATGAGGGTGATAAAGCATTGGTGATTATTGATCCGAGGCAACATAAGGGATTACCACATAGACGTTATCATGGTAAAGTTGGAACAGTAAATAAGGTTAGTAGACGAAGTGTTACTCTTGATATTAAACTTGGTAATAAGACGAAAACCTTAATCACTAGATTTGACCATATCAAACCGTTTGGTGTTTAGCTTATGGAAGAAGTAAAAAACAAAACTACTATGTCTTTGGCAGAAGTTAAGGAAATATTGGATAAACATGACCCTGAATCTATGGATCAAATTCAGCGTTGGACGTACGATTATGTATCAAAATTTGCCAGGATTGATCCTAAAAAGGCAAAGAAAATGAAACAAGAACTAGTCAAGGAATGTGGTTTGACTGAAGAAGAGGCGGTAGAAATTATCAACATTCATCCAACATCATTGCCAGAATTACGTTCATTCACTTTTGGGTGGAAAAAACTTATTCTTGCAGAAGTACTTGAGAAGATTCTAAAAATAATTAAAGAATAGGTGGTAATAACTTTGGAGGTTGGGAATACCCAATTACGTAAGTATGAAGAATATGCTTTTGTATTGGATTTTAAATCACGCAGTAAATCGACAACTGTTCGTGGAAGAACTGGAAGTATTGTTATTGCAATAGGAGAAGAAAGACTCACCTTATTGGAAATTCTTGGAAATGAAAACACAATCTTTGAAGTAGGTGAGAGAGTATACATTGGAAAAGAGGGAAGATCCAAAGTTCAATCAGTTTTAGGTAAAATAACTTATGAAAAAATTTCTGTTTCTGCGCAAAATGAAATCAAAATCATCCTCTACTGAACCAACTAAACTTACAATTATTGGAACCACATTGTTTGAAGAAATCATTTTGGCAAAATTTGTAGCACCTGGATTT
>JOTC01000022.1 GCA_000746705.1 Marine Group I thaumarchaeote SCGC AAA799-O18
GTGGTTATTTTCTGACCTTTCACCAAAGGCTGTGCAACAACTGGTATGTCTTTTACCTTAATTGTGCTAGTTCCTCTTTTTTGAACTAGATCGACATTTGGACCGGCAGCCTTAAGCTGATCTTTCTGGAATTGCTTGAAGGTTTCTCCAGCCCAGTTTTTGACATTTTCTACATTTGCAGTTGAAGTGCCTCTTTTTGTGGTTATTTTTACCATACCATGAAGTCTCTTATCCTGATCATATACTTTCGTAAGCTGATCTGATGATAATTCATTATAGTAGCTTACATTTTTGTAAAATTGAAATGTCACTTGTTATTTATTATGTTGAAAAAATACAATGATATGACAAAAATATATGAGAAAGTAGCAGAGAATTTTTTAGAGCTTGCTAGTCTACAGAGACTTAATATTCTCTTTAAACTATTGGAAAGAAATCGAAAGAGGATCGAACCACTAGCCAAAGAATTAGATGCAACAAAGCAGGAGATTCATAGAAATCTAGTGCGTTTAGAACAGAGTGGGTTAATAACAAAGGATAGGGAAGGTAAGTACCGTCTTACTACTTTTGGACGAACTATCTGTGCTGAAATACCATCGATATTATTTTTGTCACAGTATAGAGATTATTTTTCAGATCATGACTTTGGTGATATACCAGTAAAGTTTGTTATGCGTGCAGGTCAGCTTGCGACTGGTTTACATGTTAAAGGGATAACTAAAACATTAGAAAAATGGAAATCTGTTTATAAAAATGCAAATAAATACATTTACGAAATCTTATCAGAAATACCAGCAGATCTTTTTGATCCTGTAGTTAAAAAAATAAAAAATGGCATTAAATATCAATATATTGTTTCGGAGTCTGCAATTGTACCTGAAGGTAGAATAACAATGCTAAAAAAATCAGGTTTTTATGGATTGATAGAAAAGGGTCTTATAGAAAGAAAAATGATAAAGTCAGTTCAGGTTGTTACTGTTTTAAATGAAAAAGAGGCATGTATTTTTTTCCCAAATAGGAATGGTGAAGCTGATCTTACCGAAATGTTTTACAGTGATAATGATATGTTTCATGAATGGTGTTTAGATTATTTTAGGTATTGCTGGTATGGTTCTGATATTTTTCAGGAAAGTAAGTTAAAAGATTAGTGATATGAAATGAAACAGAATAAAATTAAAAAAGCAGTTTCAAATAAAGCTAAAAAAGTAAAACGAATGTTAAAAACTTCTAAGCACTCAACGCAGATGCTTTCTGGAAGTACAAATTCTAAATCCTATGTTGAAATGATTTTTCAAGAGGGCGAAAAAACTGTTGATTCGAATACGTTGATGAAAAAAGCTCAGGAAAGAGTATTGAATTCCGTAAAGAATGGTCTTGAATATCCTCCGTTTGTTGATAAGTCTGAGCAGTTTTTACGTAACCATGTTAATTCTAGAGTACATATTTTTGTAATGTATATAGATTTAGTCGGTTCAACGAATATGTCATTATCGTTACCGGAAGAAAAAGTTGTTACTATTATAAGCTCATTTGCTCAAGAAATGGCGTATACTGTTACTCAATTTGGTGGTTATATGCTAAAATTTGTAGGTGATGCTGTACTTGCGTATTTTAATGCAGAAAATGATCTAATTTATCCTGCTGATAATATTGTTAATTGTGCAAAATCCATGTTAAGGGTTCTAACTGAGAGTATTAATCCGGTACTGACCGATAATGGTTATCCTCCACTTGCAGCCAAGATTGGTATTGATCATGGTCAAAACATTATTGTTCGTTATGGTTCAGACAAAAGAAAATCTCATGTTGATATTTTAGGTCCATCTATGAACATGGCAGCTAAAATCCAAAACATGGCAAAACCTAATCAGCTTCTCATAGGTGGAGATGTCTATGATAAACTTCATCCAGAAACGCAAAAGTCATTCAAGAAAAAAACATTCAGTGAAGGAAAGTGGAAATATAAACATAGAAAAACAGGCGAACCATATCAAATCTTTGCATATACTTTAGATGAAATTATCAATTAGAAGTGGTTCAAATGGAAAAAACCTCTCCTAAAATTTTTAATGTTACGCAACTTAAGAATGAAGTTATTAATCTAGCTGAAAAAAATGGATTTATCGAATCATGTTATAGAGCAATGCTTGATTACACCATTAAGAATCTTCAATCAAGTGGCTTGGGAGAAAAATATTATGGATATCATAATATTGATCACTTGTTAGAAATTCCTTTAGGTACATTATTAGTCGGTGACTCAAAACAGATTCCTAATCTATCAGATGAAGATTTAAAGTATCTATTTGTTTCAGCGATTTTTCATGACTTTGAGCCAGATAAAATTATTGATAAACCTTCTGAAGATAATGTTTTAAAAAACTTAACATCAGATCACAAAATTAAAAATCTAATTGCACAGTCAGGAACAGATTTTGAAATTATCAAGGCTCTAATACTTAGAACTGCGTATCCTTGGAGTGGAAAATTAAAAGAGAACGGTGAAAAATCTATTCAAAAATGTTTTGATTGTTCTAATATTACAAAAAATAATCCCAAAAAACAAGAGCATTTTCTTTGGTTAGGTTGGTTACTTTCAGTGATTGATCGTATGACAAGTTATGCACTAGGTAACTTTTCAAAAGCTATGCATGTGGCAAAAATGAACTCACATGCGCTTGGGTGGCACCCAGATGTGTTAGTTCAGCGTTCTGTATCTTATTTTGATGATTTGACCAAAAATGAACCGGAAATGTGTAATCTAGTTTTAAAATGTCTATCAAAAGAAATGAAGGAGAATTTTATGAATAATATTCAAATGTTTAGAGAATTACGTGAACAAGAATTAAAGATTCAAAGTGATTTTACAAATAAAAAACTAAAATTTATGATTAGGATGGAGCAGATGAAAACTAAACCAAGTGATGGTTTTGTTAATACATTACAATCGATTTTCTTAGAATTACCAAAACCATTACGGTTTAATGAGGAAAATTTTAATGAATCATTATCTGATTCAGAAATAATTTTGACAACTTTACGCTTGAATAGTTTAGATGGATCAATCATTGGTTTTGCAAAGGGTGGACCACTAGAAAATTATAATTTGCGAGCTGAGATCAATGATGAAAATTATGGTAAAAGAAATACTATATTTTTAGAACCTATAGCGTTGAGTATGGGTTATTGGGGACTTGGTGCCGGACATAAACTGAGACAATCATTTCTTATGCAGGCACATACAATGAATTATGAATATCTAACAAGTTTTGCATTTAGGGATGTAATTTCTGGCCGTGTTAATAGTATGGAGAAGGCGGAATTTGTTACTAAGTTTGATCCCGAACGTTGGGATTATTTCCGTGTACATTTGTAATCATACTTTAAATTATTCAATCCTTGACTATGTTTTATGAATTCATATTTTTCTGTTAATGATGCTAACAAAATTCTCCCTGTTGTAATTAAGAAATTTAGTTATGCCAAAAAATTGAAGGCGGAAGTTATGAAAATGGAACATCAGTTATCTTCTAACGTTTCAACTTCAACTATAGATGAACATGTTATTATCAAACGAAAATTTAATTCTATGGTCACAAAATTTTATCAGTCAATAGAAGACTTAGAAAGTACAGGTGTTGTTTTGAAAGGACTTGATGATGGTCTGCTTGATTTTCCTGCAAAACGTTTTGATGAAGAAATATGGCTTTGTTGGAAAGAAGGGGAAACTGAAATTAAATTTTGGCATGAAAAGAATACTGGTTTTATGGGAAGAAAACCAATTAGTGTAAGTAATGAATCATTAGTGTAATGATTTCTGCTTGGTTACGTGTAATACGCGTTCGATTTCTATTGGCTTCAATAATAGCAGTAACCGTAGGTTTGGTAATTACTTGGTGGTATACTAATAATATCAGTATATTTGATGCCATACTTACAATGGCTGGCGTACTAGCTCTTCATGCTAGTGTAGATTTACTTAATGATTATTGGGATTTTAAACGTGGAATAGATACTGTATCGCATAAAACAAAAATGTCGATCTAGTTCAAAAAAGAGGAACTAGCACAATTAAGGTAAAAGACATACCAGTTGTTGCACAGCCTTTGGTGAAAGGTCAGAAAATAACCACTCAAATTTCAGAACCAATTAAAACACAATATGGCTACCACATCATCAAAAGATTATTGTAACTAAAAAAAATCATCAATAACTCGATCAGTTTTTTCAAGATGCTTTGTTAATTTATCTGCCATATTACTTGCTGATTTAATCTTTCTTTTTCCAATCCAGTAGTAGGCCTCATCTATGGTATCCTTCGCAATTAATACGATTAAATGGCCACTATCTTTTCTACCAGTTCTTCCTCTTCTTTGAACAAATCTTATTGAACTTGGAACGTTGTCATAAAAAATTACCATGTTCACATCCGAAATATCTAAACCTTCCTCACCAACCCGAGTCGCAACGAGTACCTTCGTTATACCATCCCGAAATTTTTGAACAATTTCTATCTGCTTTTTTTGTTTTAGTCCAGCATCACCAGCCTTACCAATCAAAATTTCTGCTGAAATATTCATATCAACTAATTTTTTATGTATAACATTAACAGAATCACGATAACTGGAAAAGATCAGGATCTTAGAATCTGTATTCCGTAAAATCTCTTCTAGTTTGTTAATTTTAGGATGCTCAATATTCTTTGCTTGAGCGTCTTTCGCTAAATTAATTGCAGTAGTAAAGTTTGGATCAGATTCAAAAAGCTCTTTGATTCCAGCACCCTTTTTATTTTTAGTCCGTTCACAGAATTTAAGAAATGTTGTAATACCATGTGCCTCAAAAATATTCAATGCGTATGTTATTCTAATTGCTGTAAACAATGGTTTTGCAGAGCGACGATTTTGCTTTAATACAAATTGTCTAGCGTTAAGCAACTGTGACAACGATTTATTGTCAGAAAGTCTAAGACCATTTCTTCTAAGTTCTTTGTACCGTTGGTCTAATGCAAGCTTGATATATCTTTGAATAATTCTCATCTCAGGTGACAGATCTACTTGAATCCACTCGGTACTAGTATCCTGAAGATATGGTTTTACATCAGGACTTGAATCATTGCGTTCAGCTATACCTTTAATGTGTAAATTATCACAAACCTCCTTTGCTTTTTCCTTTTCACTGGGTAGTGTTGCGGTCATTCCAAGTATTCGTGTATTGCATATGTTCAGCCGTTCGGCAATTGTCACATATGCATAATCACCAACTGCCCTATGCGCCTCATCAAAAATGACTAAACTAAATTGATCAACATCAACTATTTTTCGAATAATATCGTTTCTGGCTATTTCAGGTGTTGCACAGATTATACTGTTTATCCAGAGTTTTTTTCTTTTTGCGAGTAAATCCTCACCAGTTATCAATGCAATATCATCCAGTTTTACTGTGTTCACTAAAAATTCGTAATGCTGATTTACCAAAACCCTAGTTGGTGCTAAAAACAATATACCACCTTTTCTCTTAGAAAGAAAGTCAGCAATAACATGCAACGCGACAGTTGTTTTACCTAATCCTGTTGGTAGTACAATTAACGAATTTTCAGTTTTTGCGTGTAGTGCTAGATTAATTTGGTAATCTCTTTCTTCGATAGAATTTGGGACAATAAATTCATGCTCAACATTTTTTGTCATCAACATTATCACTATATACTAATTTATGCTTATTCTGATTTTATAGTTTTGACTCAAAAATTTTACAGAATTTGATAATTGTTTAAGGTTAAACTTTCATCTTATATTAGAGAGGATAAAATTACTCTCATGTCAACATCATTTGAGAGACCAACATGGGATGAATATTTTATGCTACAGGCTGAATTAGCTAAATTACGTTCAAACTGTATAACAAGACAGGTTGGTGCAGTTATTGTACGTGAACATAGACAAATTGCAACAGGTTATAATGGGACGCCACCTGGTGTAAAAAACTGTTTTGAGGGCGGATGTAAAAGATGCCAAGATAGAATGGAAGGCAAAATAAAATCTGGTGAATCACTTGATCGGTGCTTATGTAATCATGCCGAGGCTAATGCAATAATGCATTGTGCAATTTTAGGAATTGAGGCTGGAAGTAAAGATGCTATATTGTACACTACATTTGTTCCATGCTTGGAGTGCAGTAAAATGGCAATTACAATAGGAATTAAAAAAATATTCTCTCTTAACGAATACCCTGAAACAGACTATAAACTGCTTGAAAAGTCAGGTATTAAAATTGAAAAGCTTGATAAAAAGAAAATCCAATATTGGGCAAAATCATTGTTAGAACACTAAAATGTCTAGTGCAAATCAAGAAAATAATTTTGAAAACATGCCTTATGGATTACTAATTTCTGCTGTATATGATAATCAAAAAAAAGCTGCTGTTTTAAAATTTTATGAACCAGTATCTGAAAAGATTTTTCTCTGGGTAGATAAAACTGGTCACAAGCCATATTGCTACTCTAAACTGCCCTCTGAAGACATACCAACTAATATTTCTGAACGTGATGATGTTCTTGAGATAAAACATGTTGAACGATTAAACATATTAGAGGACAAAACAATTACACTCTCAAAAATTTTAGTTAAGGACCCTTTAGCAATTGGTGGTACTCAAACTAACAAAAGTATACGAAATTTAATTGAAACATGGGAATCAGATATAAAATATTATGAAAACTATCTTTACGATAACCAACTAATCGTTGGTAAATATTATAAAGTAGATAATAATCGTATAGTGCCATTTGATTTGAAAATTTCTGACGAAACTAAATTATCATTAAATAATATGCTATGGGATAAACTTGATAACACCAATCTGCCTAATGCGAATGAGTTTGAAGAACATGTTTCTCAATGGGCGGATCTTCTTAACCAACCAATACCAAAAATTAAAAGAATTAGTCTTGACATTGAAGTTGAATCTGAAATTGGGCGCATTCCTGATCCTAAGGTAGCAGAAAAGAAGGTTACTGCCATAGGTGTTGAAGCAAGTGATGGGTTAAAGCAAATATTTGTTTTACGTAGAACCGGTGTAAAAGAAGGAATTAATGAGCTATTACCGGATATAAAGATTGTATTTTATGATGAGAACGAAGAAAATAAAATGATTTCTGATATTTTTGAATTAATTAAAAAATATCCATTACTAATAACATACAATGGTGATGGTTTTGATCTACCATACCTGTATAACCGCGCTAATAAACTAGGAATTTCAAGAGAAAAAAATCCGCTGTATATGATGAGAGATTCTGCCACTCTCATTAAAGGTGTGCATCTTGACTTGTATCGAACTATGTCTAATCGTGCTTTCCAGATCTATGCGTTTGGACAAAAGTACACTGATTTTTCATTGAATAGTGTTGCAAAAGGATTACTTGGTGAAGCAAAGATAGACTATGGCATAGAACTTACTGAGCTAACATTATACCAAACTGCAAAATATTGTCAAAACGATGCAAGAATTACTTACAAGCTTACAAGTTTCAATAACGATTTACTGATGAATTTACTAATAGTCATTAGTAGAATTGCAAGGATGCCAATCGATGATATATCTAGAATGGGAGTATCACAATGGATCCGTAGTCTACTGTATTATGAGCATAGAAAAAATGGTATTTTAATTCCAAGAAGAGATGACTTAGATAAAAGATCAGCTGGAGTTGCAAACACTGCTGTAATTAAGGATAAAAAATTTCGTGGTGGATTAGTTGTAGAACCAAAAGAAGGAATACATTTTGATGTCACAGTAATGGATTTCGCAAGTCTGTATCCTAGTATTATAAAGGTAAAAAATCTCTCATATGAAACAGTAAGGTGCCCGCATACTGAATGTAAGAGTAATACTATTCCACAGACAAATCATTGGGTATGTACCAAAAAAAATGGTCTGACTTCTTTGCTTATCGGTTCGCTCAGGGACTTGAGAGTAAACTATTACAAAAATATGGCAAAAAGTAACACACTTACAGATAAGGAAAAACAGCTCTATACTGTAGTTAGTCAAGCACTTAAGGTCATACTTAATGCAAGTTATGGGGTTATGGGTGCAGAAATTTTTCCATTATACTTTTTACCTGCAGCTGAGGCTACGACTGCAACGGGTAGACATATTATTTTGGACACAATCAGCAAATGCGAATCTGCTGGAATTGATGTTCTTTACGGTGATACAGACTCACTCTTTGTAAAAAACCCAACAAATTCAGGAGATAATCATTCAGGCAAAAAAAGATCATAATGTAGAATTAGAAGTTGAGAAGGAGTATAGATATGTAGTGTTAAGTGGTAGAAAAAAGAACTATCTGGGGGTTACAAAAACTGGTAAAGTTGATGTAAAAGGGCTCACAGGCAAAAAATCCCACACACCTCCATTTATCAAAACATTGTTTTTTGAACTCCTAGACATATTATCTATGGTTAATACCATTGATGATTTTGATCGTGCCAAAAATAAAGTCGCCGATAAAATTTCAGAATGTGTAAGAAAAATACAAGCTAAAGAGATTCCATTAACAGAACTAGCCTTTAATGTTATGTTAAACAAAGCACCAAATGATTATACAAAAACTATACCACAACATATCCGTGCGGCAAAACAATTGGAAAGTATTAGAGAAATTAAAAAGGGAGAGATCATTTCATATGTTAAAATTTTAAACAAGCCTGGAGTAAGACCTGTAGAATTAGCTCGCCAAAGTGAGATTGACTCTTCTAAATACTTGGAATTTATGGAAAGCACTCTTGACCAAATAACATCATCAATGGACTTAGATTTTGACACAATTTTGGGTAAACCTAAACAAACCGGTTTAGACCAATTCTTTTGGAATTAAAATATGTTAGAATTAGATCAAACAACGATGAGTATTATTGGTATTTTAGCTGGCATCTTAATTTTATCTGGCTGGATTCCACAAATTGCTAAAGGTTATAGAACCAAAAAACTAGATGATGTATCATCATATCTCATGATCTTAATTTTTGTTGGTGCAGCACTCTGGTTAATCTATGGAATGGCACTAGATGATGTTTACATCATGGGTGTAAACTTAACTGCTATGTTTCTTACAATGACAGTACTAGCTATGAAATTAAAATATGAGAAGACTGCACAAACAACGAGTGA
>JOTC01000023.1 GCA_000746705.1 Marine Group I thaumarchaeote SCGC AAA799-O18
TCAGAGTACAAATTTATTATAAATTCAACTTCTCTTGGTATGAAAAATGAACCTAGTCCTATCTCAACAGAGAGTATCGGGAAGAACTCAATTGTTTATGATATAATTTACAAGCCAGTAAATACAGATCTTATCAAAAAGTCAAAAGAAAATGGTGCAACAATAATTTATGGTTATGAAATGCTACTAAGTCAAGCTGCATGCGCGTTTGAAATTTGGCATAAAATGCCTGCCCCATATGATGCCATGAAAAGAATACTGCTTGGAGGATTTTAATGAGAGTTGTTAAGGCAACCGTTCATGGAGCAGTCTCGATTGTAAACGCTATCGCAACTGGTAAAGGGGCAGCTCTCGGAATTTCAAAAAAAACAGATGTTGAGATAGAAACCACACAAGGAACCGGTATAACAATTGAAACAAAAAATAAACAGATTAGCTCACGCCTCATCAACAGAGTCATTAAAAAAATTGTCCCGAAAAGTAAACTATCTAAAACAAAATTTAGAGTTTATTTAGAGTCAGAAATCCCAACCGGATACGGATTAAAAAGCTCAAGTGCAGTTTCTTCTGCGGTAGCCATGGGATGCGCAAAACTATTCAAATCAGAAATGACTGATTTTGAAATACTGTGTTCTGGAGTAGATGCATCAATTGAGACTAAGGTTAGTTTGACTGGAGCATATGACGATGCATGTGCGTGTTATTATGGAGGCTTTGTTGTTACTGATAACTATAAAAGAAAAATTATCTCCTCGGAAAACTGCCGAAATGATGTTTCCGCTATAATTTTCATACCAAAATCAAGGAAAAGAGGAAATGTAAAAAGACTAAAAACAATATCTGGTGTTTTTGAACAAGCTTGGAATTTTGCTAAAAATTCTGATTATTGGAATGCTATGAAAATAAATGGGTTTGCTACATCTACTATTCTAAATTCAGACCCAAAAATTATTTTCAATTTAATTGAGGCTGGTGCGTTAGGGGCTTCAGTTTCAGGTAATGGTCCATCAATAGCTGCAATCGCAAAAAAAAATACTCTGCCAAAATTAAAGAATATACTTTCAACGCTTGAGGGTAATACCATGATTGCTAATATTAATAACAAAAAGGCTGAAGTGCATGAATTGTAGAGTGGAGAAATCAGAAGTTAGTGGGACAATTACATGCCCTTCTAACAAAAGCTATACACATAGAGCAATTTTCTTGGCTTCGCTGGCTGATGGAAAAAGCATAGTTAAAAATATTTTAAAATCTGGTGATACGGATGCTACAATTAATGCTTGTAAAAACTTTGGCGTTGAAGTAAAAGAAACGGGAAATAACATAACAATAAACAGTTCAGGAAAATTAAAAATAGATAACGTTATGATAGATGCTGCTAATTCTGGTACAACAATTAGGTTTGCAACTGCTATCTCAGCCCTGTCTAACGGGAAGACAGTTTTATCAGGTGATGCAAGTTTGAAAAAAAGACCAATGAAACCATTACTTGATGCACTAGAGTCATTAGGTGCAAAATGTAGCTCAAATAATGGAAATCCGCCTATATCAGTTTCAGGAAAAATAAAGGGTGGGGAAATTCAAATCCCTGGAAATATCTCTAGTCAGTTTATTTCAGCGTTGATGATTACAGCTCCAAAATTAGAGAATGGAATAATTCTAAACGTCCGTGATAATTTAGTGTCAAAGCCATACTTAGATGCAACAATTATAGCTATGAAGAAATTTGGTGTCAACGTGGAAACTGTTATTCCTTATCAGAAATACAACATACCAGAACAAAGCTATAAACCTACAACTTTCACAGTACCTTCTGATTTTTCTAGCATTTCATTATTACTATCGGCAGCTGTACTAGTCGGAGAAAATCTTACAATACAAATGAGTATGGGAGATATGCCACAAGCGGATGAGGCAATCATAGATATTTTGGAGGTTATGGGAGTAGTGATTACATTAAACAAAAATACAATAAAAATAAAATCTCCAGCAAAACTTACTGGTGGAAAATTTGATTTAAGTAATTCCCCTGATCTTCTTCCTGCTATTGCAATACTAGCATTGAAAACATCAAAACCTATCAAAATTTTTAACGTTAAGCATGCAAGATATAAAGAAACAGATAGAATCAAAATACTTGCAAGAGAACTTTCTAAATTAGGAATCAAAGTAGTTGAAAAAAATGATGGGCTTATACTAAAAAACTCTGGTAGTTTGACTGGCGCTAATCTTGATTCTGAAAATGATCATAGATTATTCATGGCTTTTTGTATAGCTGGTATGTATGTTGGTAATTGTATTGTATCAAACCCGGAATCAGTAAAAATTTCATATCCTGATTTTATTCAGGAAATGAAAAGAATTGGCTGCAATATTTTTCTTGATAAATAGATAATAAATTATCAAACAAATTGTAGAGTTATATTAATCATACATTATATTATATTGTTGGCTGGAAGTTCGATTGGACGTAATTTAGTCTTGACAAGTTTTGGTGAAAGCCATGGCAAATGTGTGGGTGCAGTACTTGATGGCTGTCCTGCAGGACTGGAATTAAATGAAAAAGATATACAAAAAATGCTTGATTTAAGGCGACCTGGTCAATCACTGGTTTCAACACAAAGAAAGGAAGGTGATATCGTAGAGATTCTTTCAGGTGTGTTTAGAGGATACACAACGGGTGCACCCATTACAACAATCATCTGGAACAAAGATCACGACTCAAGAAGCTATGCTAAATTACGAACTGCGATGAGACCAGGTCATTCTGATTATCCTGCTTATATAAAATACAAAAAGTTCAATGACCATCGTGGCGGAGGAAGATTTTCCGGAAGATTGACTGCTACATATGTGATGGGTGGTGCAATTGCAAGAAAGTTGCTTAAAGCAACACTTGGCGTTGAAACAAATGCATACACATGTAAAATTGGAAAGATAGGGATGAAAAATCAGGCTACTAGGCAATCACTCAAATCAATATATACAAACGAAGTCAGGTGCCCTGAAAAGGCAATCGCAGGGAGAATGAAAAAATCAATACTTGATGCTAGGAAAAAGGGCGATTCGTTGGGCGGTGTCATTGAGTCCATAACAAGCAATATTCCTATTGGGTTAGGAGAACCAATTTTTAGCTCGCTAGAATCAGAACTCAGTAAAGCCATTTACTCAATACCGGCTGTCAAAGGGGTTGAATTTGGTTCCGGATTTTTAGGATCTGAGAAACACGGTTCACAGAATAATGATTTGTACACATTCCGCAATGGCAAGGTGATTACTAAGACAAACAATGCGGGTGGAATTTTAGGTGGCATATCAAATGGAATGCCAATAATAATGCGTGTCGCCTTCAAACCAGCTTCATCAATTGGCAAGATTCAGGAAACGGTTGATCTCAAAACTAAGAAAAATACAAAATTAAGAGTAGAGGGTAGACATGACCCATGCGTAGTGCCACGAGCACCTCCTGTTGTTGATTCTATAGTATCGCTAGTAATTGCGGATCAAGCATTGCAAGGCGGTTTCATAAAACCAGTTATCTAAAATGTCAGATATAGAGGAACATCGTAAGAAAATTGAAGAGATAACGCTTGAGATGATCAAGCTGTTAAAGACAAGAACAGACATTGCCAAGCAAATAGGTGATACCAAAGCAAGCCTTGGCATGACTGTAACAGACGAGGAAAGAGAGGATGCGTTACGAAACCAAGTTACTAAATTATGTAAGGAAATTGATTTGGATCAATCTACTGCACTAAAATTTCTCAATTTACTACTTAACGAATCTGTAAA
>JOTC01000024.1 GCA_000746705.1 Marine Group I thaumarchaeote SCGC AAA799-O18
ATTTATTAAAATGACATCTGAACTTCCGGTACGTTTTTTTCACATGGTTCCTGGAGGACTTCCAGTTGACAGGAAATTTAGCCATGGAAAAACACTTAGTCTAGCTGAAGTAAAATCTGCGCTAAAAATTCCAGATGTTCTTGGTTTGGGTGAAGTATTTTCATGGATAAAAGTAACAAAGCGTGATTCTAAGACAATGAGAACATTGTCAACTATGCTTGAAAATAATTGTGTGATTAATGGCCATACTGCTGGTGCATCTGGCAAAAAACTAAACGCTTACGTGTCATCAGGTATTTTGTCATGTCACGAACCAATAAACTTTGATCAGATTGTAGAGCGATTAAGATTAGGGATGTGGATAATGATAAGGGAAGGCTCTATTCGTAGGGATCTAAAAAATATTGTTCCTATAATACTCTTAAACAAAACCTACATTGATAGATTGATGTTTTGTTCTGACGGTGTTGATCCAACAGACATGGAAAGATTTGGTCATATTGATCACTGTATAAGGGAATCTGTAAAACTGGGTTTGAACCAAATAGATGCAATCTCTATGGCATCAAAAAACTGCTTTGATTATTATAATTTGGGAAAAGATTTAGGAGGTATAGCTCCTGGAAAACTAGCTGATATTTTAGTTTTTGATGATATAATAAAAATGAAACCAAAGAAAATTTTTGTCGGTGGTCGTTTGGTTGCATCAAATGGTACTATCGTATGTAAAATGAAGAAACACACACTACCTAAATGGATGACAAAAACGGTAAAGCCACGTAAATTCTCAGAAGACGATTTTACAGTAAAATCTAGAGCTAATTCAGTTAATGTTAACGCGATATTTATGAAGGGAGAAATTGTAACCGCACAGGAAAATGTAAACTTGCCAGTAAAAGATGAAAATGTTGTTGCATCTATTGATATGGATGTATGGAAAGTAGCTGCTTTTGATCGAACATTTGGTTCACGAAAACACACGGTTGGATTTCTGAAGAACTTTGATGCGAAGATAGGAGCTTTTGCTTCAACATGGAATTTTCATGAAAACAACATGATCGTAATTGGTTCTAATGAAAAAGATATGGCAAAAGCAGCTAACAGCCTTGTTAGCACTCAAGGTGGTATGGTGGTAGTTAACGAAGATAAAATACTATCATCCATGCCTCTACAAATGGCTGGTATTGTATCTACAGATAGCTTCGAAACTGTTTCGGAAAACTTTGCAAACCTAAACAGTGTATTAGCAGATGCCGGATGTAAATTTAAAAAACCACATCTTGTACCGCTTTTTTTGCCGTTTATTGCACTACCGGATATACGAATACTAAGCACTGGATTAGTTGATGTCAAGAATCGTTCATTTCTAAAAATCATTACATCATAAAATATTAAGGGGACACAAACCAATATTTTTGAAAATATGGCGTCAATACAACAAACACCTAATGGTCCTGTTCTAGTATTAAAAGAAAGTGCCCTTCAGCAAAAAGGAAGAGATGCACAAAAAAATAACATTACTGCAGCAAAATTAGTGGCTGAACTAGTTAAAACCAGTTTAGGTCCACGCGGTTTAGATAAAATGCTAGTAGATTCATTGGGAGATGTCACAATTACAAATGACGGTGCAACAATTCTAAAAGAAATCGATGCGCAACACCCAGCTGCGAAAATGATGGTTGAGATCTCCAAAACAATTGATACCGAAGTTGGAGATGGAACCACATCTGCAGTTGTCTTTGCAGGTTCTCTATTAGAGAAGGCAGAAAAGTTGCTCGCAAAAGATGTACATTCTACTGTGATTGTTGATGGATATCAGGCCGCTGCCACTAAAGCTCTTGAATTATTAGCAGATCTCGCAAAATCAATCCAGCCTGATGACTCGGAATCACTTATCAAAATTGCAAAAACAAGTATGCAATCGAAATTAGTTTCCGACGACAGTGAATCTTTATCAAAGTTAATTGTGGATGCTGTACTAAAAATTGCAGATAAAAGGGAAGATGGTTACCTTGTTGACCTTGATAATCTTAAAGTAGAAAAAAAATCAGGCGGCTCAATTCAAGACACTGCAATAATCAATGGTATAGTTCTTG
Organism: Marine Group I thaumarchaeote SCGC AAA799-O18; assembly: GCA_000746705.1. Next base: position 2,097 of record JOTC01000024.1, read on the forward strand.
ATAAGGAGATTGTACACAGTGGTATGCCAACAAAGATCCAAAATGCAAAAATAGCACTTGTTAATTCTGCACTTGAAGTCGAAAAGACGGAAATAAGTTCTGAAATAAGAATTAACGATCCGTCTCAAATGCAGATGTTCTTAGAAGAAGAAAATAGAATGCTTAAGGGAATGGTGGACAAATTACACGATGTTGGTGTCAATGTGTTAATTTGCCAAAAAGGAATTGATGATATTGCACAACATTACCTTTCCAAACAAGGAATTTTGTCTGTGCGAAGAGTAAAGGAAAGTGATATGACTAAATTATCAAAAGCAACTGGTGGAAGAATTACATCTAACCTTGACGATATTTCAGCAAAGGACTTGGGCTCTGCTAAAATTGTTCAACAAAAAAAGGTTGAATCAGACAAGTGGGTTTTCATCGAAGGTTGCACTAATCCACATTCAGTGACAATTCTAATCCGTGGAGGTTCACAAAGAGTTGTAGATGAAGCTGACCGTTCTGTTCATGACGCTTTGTGTGTTGTTAAGGATGTTATAGAAAAACCATCTATTGTAGCAGGTGGTGGCTCACCTGAAGCATACTTAGCTGGACAGCTAAATGAATGGGCAGATAGTTTTAATGGAAGGGAACAACTTGCTATTAAACAATTTGCGGAGTCACTTGAATCAATTCCACTAACAATAGCAGAAAATGCAGGAATGGATCCAATTAATAGTATTGTTACACTACGGGCAAAACAAAACAGTGGTAAAAAAACCACTGGTATAAATGCAAGAGAATCTCAGATTGGTGATATGTATACCTTGGATATAGTAGAGCCGTTGGTAGTAAAGGAGCAGATTATAAAATCTGCAACAGAGGCAGCATGCATGATCCTTAGAATTGATGATGTGATTGCTGTATCAGGTGGTTCTGGCTCTGGTGGTCCGCCCCCAGGAATGCCCGCAATGGGTTAGTTCCTCAAAATTAACTAAAACTTCAAAACTAACAAGACAAATCATACTTGTGCAAAAAATAGGAATTGATCTGGGTGGAACCAAAATTGAAGGAATTTTAGTAGATGAAAAATATAGTGTGATTCAACGCAAACGCATAGAAACACATCAAGAAAATGGTTATGACTCTATTTTAAAATCCATCATATCTTTGATAAATGAACTAAAAGCGAAAACAAATGAGGGTACATCAGTTGGAATATGTACACCCGGTGTTACTAACACTAATTCAGGATTGATCAAAAATAGCAATACCAAATGTCTCATAGGAATGCCATTAAAAAATGATATCGAGAGTGCATTAGGATATCAAATAGTAATGGAGAATGACGCCAATTGTTTTGCTCTTGCGGAATCAGTACTAGGATCTTCTAAAGAGTATGATGTTGTTTTTGGAGTTATAATGGGAACAGGTGTTGGAGGTGGGATTGTAATTAATGGAACTTTACACAAAGGAAGAACAAACATTGCTGGAGAATGGGGACATCACACACTTAGACCTTATGGAAACAAATGTTATTGTGGTAAGCAGGGATGCGTTGAGACGTATATCAGTGGACCTGCTATAGAAAAGCGTTGGCTAGAACTTACTGGAAAAAAAAATCAATAGTGCAAGATCTTTCTGACGAAAAAGCAACACAATGGAAAAAGGAATTTCTTGAGAATTTTGGAACTGGTCTTGCGAATGTAATTGATATTTTAGACCCTGATGTAATTGTTTTAGGTGGGGGGGTTTCAAACATACCTTTCTTATATGATGAGGGGAAAAAAGCGGTATACGATAAAGTATTTAGCGATTCGATTGAAACTCCAATACTGAAAAACAGTCTCGGTGATTCCGCTGGTGTTTTTGGCGCCTGCCTATTGAACAGTGATATCTAATTATTGCGGTTCTATTGTAGCAGGTGGCTTGCTTGAAACCACGTAAGATACCCATGTAACTTCATCAATTTCATTTGTAATCCGGTTACTAATTTTCTCAATCAATTCATTTGGAAGCCTTGTCCAATCTGCAGTCATAGCATCAACAGAATCTACAATTCTAATCATCACTATATTACCATATTTTCTTTCATCTCCAACAACGCCAACAGCTTTGTCATCACCAACTGCAGCATACGCTTGCCAAACCTTGTCATAGACTTTTGCGTTTTGTAATTCTTCTTCCACTATCTTACTTGCAACTCTTGCAATATCCAACTTTTTTTTCGTAACTTCACCAATAATTCTTACTGCTAGTCCTGGTCCTGGAAATGGGTGTCGTACAAGCAAACTTTGAGGAACACCAAGAATCTTTGCAACTTTTCTTACCTCATCCTTGTATAGATCACGTAATGGCTCTAAAACTTTCAAATCTAGCCAATCCGGTAGACCACCAACATTGTGATGGGTTTTGATAATAGATGCTGGACCCTTTGACACTCCACTTTCAATCACGTCAGGGTAAAGAGTTCCCTGAGCAAGCCAAGTAAACTTACCTTTACTCTTAGCAAATTTCGTAAAAACCTTAACAAATTCCTCCCCAATAATCTTCCTTTTTTCTTCTGGATCAACTATACCCTTTAATTTCGATAAAAATTGTTTTTGTGCATCTATCTTTGTGAAGTTAACTTTAAAATTCTTGGTGAACATTTTCTCTATTTCTTTAGCCTCATTTAACCTCAAAAGACCGTTATCAACAAAAATACATTCAAGTCTCTTTTTCACTGCCTTGTGAATTAGTAATGCAGTAACAGTAGAGTCTATGCCTCCACTAACTCCACACAAAATATTCCCCTTTAAGCTAGAGATATTTTCTATAGAATTTTCAACAAATTTTTCCAGAGTCCAATCTTGGTTTGCATTACAAACTTTGAGAACAAAATTTTTCAAGATTTGATTTCCATTTTCTGTATGTACTACTTCGGGGTGAAATTGAATCCCGTACACAGCTTTCTGCTTATTTGAAATCGCTGCAGCACGTGCGTTTTCTGTATGTCCAATAATTTCAAAATTATCTGGTATAACTTTTGCCTCATCTCCATGACTCATCCAGGCTCTAATAGAATCACCAACCCCGTTAAAAATATCAGAATTATCATCAACAGATAGCACAGCTGAGCCATACTCTTTATTTACACGTTTTACTTTACCACCAAAATTATTAACAATTATCTGATGACCATAGCATATTCCCAATATTGGTATCTGCATTTGAAAAATTTTCTTAGTGGGTGTGGGTGCTTTAGTGTCATACACACTGGACGGTCCTCCTGAAAATATTATTCCCTTCGGGTTTAGTTTCTTTAATTTCTCTAAAGAAATATTATATGGAACAAGCTCAGCATACACTGAAAAATCTCGAATACGCCTACATATCAGATGACTATACTGTGAACCAAAATCTAATACAACAATTTTATCCATAAAATCACACCGAATTTTCTATCATTCGAGTCAAAGACCATGTTGCAGTGTTTATGAGCTCATCGACTCTTTCTTTTTGACGATAATTTTTTATTATAATCTCTCTTATCGCACTCCCATTCTTGTTTATTATACAATCAATAACATCATCTTTTCTTATTTTTCCTTTTTCAACTTCCTGTTTATCTTTATTTTTCATCTCACCAATAATACGATCTATAAAAAAAGTTTTCAGAGGAGGTGTTTCGGAATCTAGTGTGATATTCTCATCTAAAACAATTGAAAGTTTATCGTCTGAAACAAATACATTTGCAATAGTTGATCCATCCGAATTTTTTGTGATCGGCACTGTTATTCTTCTTTCTTCTTTCATTGTTTCTGATGCGCTTATAGTAAGATCTGAGG
>JOTC01000025.1 GCA_000746705.1 Marine Group I thaumarchaeote SCGC AAA799-O18
TTTTTTTGTGTAACGATAGTATGTTTTTGTGACCTTTGAATGGAATTTCAATTTTCATACTGTACAAAGATTGTAGATTAAATATTAGAATTGCTTAATACGATCGTGGATCCAAAAGTGGAGAAACTGTTTGAGAAAAAAAATCTTATTTTTATTGCTACGATTAATCCTGATGGTTCACCACAGTTAACACCTGTTTGGGGAAATTATATCGATAATCATATTTTGATTAATACAGCTGAGGGTAGGGTTAAGCATAAAAATGTCCAAAAGGACCCACGTGTTGCGGTCTCAGTTGTTGACCATGATAATGCATTGAATATGATAACAATTAGAGGTAAAGTTGTTGAAATAATTCCTGATTATGATTATTCTCATATTAATGAATTAACAAAACAATACATGGGTATTACTGAATACCCATTCAAAAAAGAAAATGAAAAGCGTATTATTTTCAAGATTGAACCTAAAAAAATTTTTGTTATGCCTGATATTAGATAATATTTCTAAATTCGAATTTAGAAATATACGTAATTGAACATGACAAGACAAAATAATTTACAATAAAATTTAAAAGGTAAATAAAAAAAAATAGTGATGACGGAATTAACGAAAAAGTTGTTTATCTTCTTCTTTTAGCAGCTTTTCGCTTTTTTCCGCCTTTCTTTTTTCCGCCTTTCTTTTTTCCGCCACGTTTTGCTGCTTTTCGTCTACCACCTTTCTTAGCAGCTGCACGTCTCTTTCTCTTTGCAGCTGCTTTCTTAGCGGCAGCTTTTCGCTTTGCGGCGTTTCGCTTTCTAGTGCGTGCTGCCTTCTTAGCAGCAGCACTTCGTTTGGCCTTAGATGTTGCCATTAATTTTCCGGCATGATATTAAGTCATATATAGTTAAAGTCACGTATTTTTGCTCATTTACAGCGTTTTTTTGACTTAATTTTTTTTACCGATCACGATTTTTTGTAAAAAAGAGGGGTTTAGCTTTTGAACCTAACTAAAAAAGATACTCGGTTTCTTATTGGTCTACCAAGGTGTTTTTGTGTTTGGATCTTGTATATACGAATAAGTGTTAAACCCCCCCTGATTTTGACAGATTTTGAAAAAATCACTCGCTTCCTAATTTAGTGATCTATAAGGGGGGGTTTAATTTCTAGGCATAATTAACAAAATATCAATTAAAACATCTTATACAGAAATTGACTAGTTTTATCACTCATTTCTATGATTTTTGTTAGTATTTTGATAAAGTTAGGCTGGTTCAACTGATCTTTTTTATCTAATACAATGTAAACCCCTACCTTTTTCATACCATCCTCATCAAAAAACTTGTTAATTGCCTTTATTGAATAACAAAAATCTGTTATTTTTTTCTCAAAGTTTTCTTTTTCCTTTTGATTTAATTTCAAATATCTTATCATTTGTTTACTTTTCAGCGGAATCTTTACACCAATTACTAGTACATTGGACTGTTGTTTTGGCTCAAAAATTTCTAAATTATTATTAAATGCATCAGCATTTTTTATTATAATTTTGAAATTATCTTCTGTTTTTATTTCATTAAATGAATAATTTTCTTGAACTAACCATCGTTCAACGCTCTCGTGTAAATTTTTCACATTTATTGAATATTCTTAGCAAATCTATGTTTTACCATATGGATTTAATATATTTCTAAATTCGAATTTAGAAATATACTCATAAATGATGTTATCTTAAATATTTACACCGTACCAAGTGTCCGGAATAGGAGCAAACCCAGCTAGGGATATATCAAGAATGATTCCCACAGCTAACAGTATTAGACCTAGATACATGCATTTTTTTGCTTTTTCACGATCATCCCTTCTTAACGCAAAATATGCAATTATTCCACCAATTATTCCCAAAAATATCGGTAAAAGATACCACCAATTACTTCTTTTTCTCTCTGGATACATTTCTTCTAAATTTTCTTTTTATTTAGTAATTAATTTCTGTTTTTAGTGTTTTTTTGTACTTGATTTATCTCAATTTCTACTGTTTCAAGTGGTTCTTCTACCTGGTTTCTTTTTATCGAAAACATTTTTGGCTTGTCAAAATCATTACTGCAATCAGGACAGGCATAAACCAAAATTCTATGCTCATTAGGTGCCTTTGGATTAGAAAGTCGTGGATAATAGACTAATCTTGCTCCACAATCAACACAATATCTATTGGTTCGTCTAGTTCTGGTCAATGTGAACCTCCTGCATTATCACTAATATGCGATCATCTATTAGATCTATGTAGTCTAATTCCCTCAACCAATTAGTTCCATCGATCAATGCTTAAAATTATGATTAAAAAAAATATGCGCCGCCCGTCAGACTTGAACTGACGACCAACGGATTAACAGTCCGACGCTCTACCACGCTGAGCTAGGGCGGCATAGATTTTCTACCTAGACAAAAGCGATTTAATCCTTGCTATAATAAAAAAAAGACATAATTATTCATTAAATTGCGAAAAAAACTCAATAATTTCTTCATTATACTTTTCAACAATTTCCACTATTTGCATGTGTTCATCCGGAGTTGGCTCCCTTTTATGGAAAACTTGAAATGCACTCAATGCAGAACCTACCATTTCTCCTACAAAAAACCCACATAAGAAATCTCCAGTATTTTTACATTTCCAAACTTTACCAATTCGTGGAGATGCGCCAGCAGTACGATAAAGTTCTAGCGTCTCAGAAATCAGTTTGTTTGTTTGTTTTATGAATTCGGCATCAAGTACCATATTTTCTGATCAAAATACAACATAAAATAACTGTTTTATTATTTTTCTATTCCTTTTGATTTGAAATACTTGTAAATTCCATCAAGAAACACTCTATGATCTTTGTTTTTTACTTTAGATCTTAATTGGATTTCCGCGGCAGTTTGTGTAACATCTGTTAGAATTGGTCCTGTTATTATAAGGTCATCACCTTTAGGTACTACTTTGGTTTCACCCCAAATTTTAGTAACTCTAGGTGCTTTTTCACCTTGGAAATTTTCAATTAAAACTTTTTTACCATCAATTTTTATAGTAATTGGAAAGTGTGAAGAAACAATTTTCATCTTTACAGTATAACCATCTATAATACCTTCACAAAGTGTTTGAATTAATGATTTTGCAGTGTTTAATATTGCGTAGTCTTTTTTTCTTGTACCGACAGCACTAAGGTGTATTTTATTATTATTGATGCTTATATTGACTGGTATTTTTTTGAAATTTTTATACGTTTTACCCAAAGGTCCTTCAACTTGTAACATTGAATTTTTTAAATTAACTTTAACATTTTGTGGTATATCAATTTCTGTTTCAAAATTTTTTGTTTGACTAATAGACATATCCTATCAAAAATCCTCCTAAACCTTTGTTTGCAGCTTCATGATGTGACATAACACCTTGATTTGTAGTTACAATTAACATTCCTCTATTAAATGATGGAAGAAATCGTTCTTCCCAAAGATTGTATTCATTTTTTGTTACTTTAAACCTAGGTGTAATTACTCCACATTTTGTAATCTTTGCTAACAGTCGGATTCTAAATTTTCCTCCACGATTGTCCTCAATCTGTTCAAATTCTCCAATATAGCCCTCATTTTTTAACGTAGCGAGTACCTTGGTCGCAAGTTTCGAAGCAGGCAAAATAATACAATCAGTTTTTTTTTCAGAATTGTATAGTGTGGTAAATAAATTTGCTAAGACATTAATCGCTGGCATACTTTCACCTAGTTTTATTAAACCCCAAAGATACTGCGACTTCACGAAAACAACGTCTGCATAAGTATAGATTGTATTTTTGTATAACAGCTGTATAGTCACCACATCTTTTACACCATTTTGAACCCCTACCAAATTTCTTTTCAACCCTTGGTGTATAACCAGTTCCACGATCTCCAAATGATCTATTTTTTGCCATTAAGCAATTTTCACCATAAATTCTTTTGTCAAAAATTCAGCTGTGTCTTTTTTTGTTATTCTATGTTTTTTTCCAATTTTTGCTTTATGTTTGCTTCGTAGTTTAATATTAAATCCTGATCTTGTAAGGGCAACTGAAACATTTAATCCTAAAATTCCAATTTTATGGTCATATTTTTACTCCGGGGATATCAATATGTTCTGAAATTCCAAATGAAAAATTACCTTCATTGTCAAGAGTTCTTTCATTAATTTGATTACCCTTTGCTTCCAATAATTTTTTCAATAATGATGTAGCATCATTTCCTCTTATAGTTATGGCTACTCCAATAGGTTCACCTTTTCTAACTCCCCAATCTCTTTGGCTTTTTTTTGCTTGCCGTGAGTTTACTTTTCCCTTAATAATTTGATTTAAAGCTGCTTTTGCAGTTTCAATTTGTTCGCCTGATTTTCCAACTCCCATATTCAAAACCACCTTATTAAGGTGAATTTTCTTCATGATATTTTCAGTTTGTTGAGACATATTATCACCTAATTTGTATCAGAGGTTTTTCTTTTCCAATTGCCATAATAAGATTTATAGGAATTTCGATTTTTCTATCAGCCATAATCATGTCAATTCTTTTTGGTAAACTAAATGTACCTTCTTTAATTATATCTATACGTCCAATTTGACCTGCGTTTACTCCTTTTGTTACAATAACCTGAGAATTTTTTTCTAGCTTAATTACATCCAAAATTTTTTGCTCAGGAATCTGAATCAAACAAGTATCATTAACATTTGCATTGGTATCTGTGATTAGTGATCTACCGTCATGAAAGCCTAACTGTGTTTTTCCTTCTTTAATAGTCACTTTACTTGTTACCTTCACCAGTTTCTTAGATTTTTCAGTGCTATCAATTTTAAGTGGTTTTAATAAGCGACCATTTTCAGGAACTAATCTATAGATATCAGTTGTTCCTTCCAGTGTTATTACATCCATTAAACCAATTGGGTGGTGTAGAGATTTTCGTGTTACACCATCCACACTAACTTTTCCATTATAAATTACCGATTTGGCCTCTCTTAACGTTGTTACTTTTTTTAATGTATCACGTAAAAGGACAGCACTAGGAATTGATTGATCTTTTGGGTGCCCCCCAGGTCTTACTGTTATAACAAATCTTTTGTCTTTTCTGGTTATCCCCCAAAATTTTGGGGCCATTTGTCTTTTTAGTTTTTTACTTCCTGCAATTGATCCCATTAATTTTCACCCTTTTTTGGTGTTTTTTTAATTTTATTTTTTGAAGTTTTTTCTTCTGGTTTAGTATCTGCTTTCATGGATTTAATTTTAGATTTAGGTTTATGTTCTAATATTTTAACACGCCATTTATCTTCTGTATTTAATGATGTTATCATGGCATTTGATGAATGTATGTATTGATCAACTTTCCCTCCCTTCAGTTTTTCTCTTTGTATACCCTCTACTGCAATACTATTCTTTGCTAATGAAATTTTAGTTACCTTTCCATCTATACCCTTGTATACACCACGTATTATTTTGACCGTATCACCGATTACTATTCTGATGCTTCTACGCCCGTATTTTTTTCGGAGTTGTTTTGATAACTGGCTACCAAGTTGTTTACTTCTGAATTGGTTTGTTGCTCTGTATATCTGCATATTTCTAATTTTAGTCGGTTTCAAATTATACCACCATCGACGCCAGGTTTGCTATTCGTGGCCACTTTTCAGAGGCTTCTGCAGCCACTGGTCCCTTAACATCCGTACCTTTTACCTCACCTTCAGGTGTAATTAATACAGCTGCATTATCTTCAAACGAAACTCTTACACCATTTAATCTCCGAATTGCATATTTCTGTCTGATAATTACAGCACCATGTACTTGTTTTCGCAGTTCAGCCTTTCCTTTTTTTACAACAACATTACAAAAATCACCAACAGCTGCAGCAGGCAATCTGGATACTCTTGTATGATATTTATGAACATTCACAACTTCTAAAATTTTTGCACCGGTATTATCAGCACACACAATTTGAGCACCAACTGGAATGACTCGAGTTACATAAGGTCTAAATTCTATTACACCTTTTGATGCTTTACCACGACTTCTTCCTTGTGACATTATTTTTTAACCTCTACTATAACAAATGAAACTGTTTTTGAAATTGGTCTACATTCAGCCGCAATAACGCGATCTCCCTCTTGGACATCCAAGTTAGAGGGATTATGTGCATGTATTGTATTTTTACTTCTACCATACCTTCTAAATTTAGTGAAATAAATTGGTGATTCTTTTTGTACTACTACAGTTTTTTTTCCTTTTGTTTTGATAACTATACCTTCAAATATTTTACCACGTACAGATAATGACCCATTAAACGGGTTGTTTTTTTCATTTTCTGAAGGTTCCTTTTTAGGTTGTTTAATGTCAATACCAATATTTCTAATCATATTTTTACACCTATAGTATGAGTCAGTACTAACTGCTGAATATTTTGTAGTATTTTTAAATTTTTTTCTTTAATCATTTTTTGGTCAACTCGTTTAATCTAGTCATAATTCTTGCTATATTTTTTCGATATTTTCTTAACTTACCGCTTTCTTTTCGTAATGTACCCTTTTTTGATTCTACTCGAAGTTTAGAAAGTTCTGTTCGCATCTGTTCCAATTTATCTTGAAGATCTTTTTGATTAAATTCTCTGATTGTCTTATTCTTTAAATTGACCATTACTTAAGTTTCGCCTCTTCCTCTTCTAATGTTTCAATTTTCTTTATTTTTTCTTCTTCAAGTGTGATGTGTTCTGATTCTGTAGTTGCCTCCTTTAGTTCACAATCTTTATCAATTTTGATTTCAGTATCTTGCTTAGGCATGATTTTAGTTCAAATTCAGGAATAATTTTTTCTTTTCTTGCAATTCTAATTCTAATACCGATTAATCCCATTGGGGTTTCTACATGTGCTATATCTTCACTTACTACTACTTTTGCATAATGACCTGCTCTTGGAAGAACCCCAGCTGAGTGTTTTTCAAAAGCTGATCTATCGCCACGTAATTTTCCTGATACAGTTATTTGAACACCCATTGCACCATTACTCATTATCTGTTGTAGTGTCCACATTGTTGCTCGTCTGAATGCTGTACCACGTTCAATATGTCCTGCCATTCTATTACACATTACACTTGGCGATAATTCTGGAACAGAAATTTCTTCAACTGAAATCTGAGGATTTTTTAATCCAAAATCTGATGCAAGTTTATCTGTTAGTGGTTTAATATTCGAGCCTTTTCTACCTATAACAATTCCCGGTTTAGTAACAAAAAGTGTGACTTTTGTTCCAAGAGGCGTTTTTGAAATTTCAACTTTTGAAAAACCCGCTTCCTTAATCTCCTTTCGCAGATAATCATTTAGAAGCATTATATTATAATTATCTTTAATTAGATTTTTTAATTGAGTCATTTTTAAATCTCTTGTGCCACTAGCTCTACATGTGTGTATGTATTATTTTTTGGTGTAGCCCGACCTTGTGCACGTGGGATGAATCGTTTCATGAGCCTTCCTTTATGTACAGTTACATTAATTATCTTTAGTCTATCTAAGTCCATTCCCTTATATTCTGCATTTGACTCTAAATTATCTATTAATTTTAAAACTTCCGTTGCAGCTTTTTGTGGATAACGACCAGACATTACTCCGGGATCTGTTCTATGACCAACCTGGTTTTTATATCTCCTAAAAGGAATACTTCGTTTTAGTTGTGTTACGTACATTAGATAATCTCTAGCTTTTTCCACACTTAATCCTTTTATTGCTACAGCTATTTCCCTAGCATGTTTATGTGAAATTGTTTTTTCTCTTAATGCAGCACGAACATGTCTTGTTGCATCAAAATTTTGAAACGCATAATTAAATTCAGTCATGATTCTCACTTTAATGGTACATACAAGCTTGACCTTGATGCCCCAACACCTGGTGCACCGTGGCTAACGCGTTTATTTGTGATTACATATTCTCCAAGATAATGACTAATCATTTCTGTAGTTATAGTAACAGGTGTAAATTCTTTACCTGAAAAAACATTGATAGTAACTCCTACCATATATGGTAGAATAAGCAGATCTCGAAGATGAGTTTTAATCGTGATATCTTTTCCAGTTTTAGCCATCTTGATTTCTTCAATTAGTTTCCTTTTACCATCATTAATTCCTCTAGTCAATGATCTTCTCGCTCTTGCAGGAAAGAGTTTTAACATATCTTCTAAAGATAAATTTTCTAATTCTTTTTTTTCTAGACCACGATATGTAAATTCTTTAACCATTATTTTTCACGCTGTTTAACTAGAGAGAATTTTTGAATCATATTAGAGCATTCCTATCTTAGTTGCCAAATCTCTTGCTTTATCTACAGATTCAAATTCTATAAAGGCTTTTTTCCCATAAATAGTTCTAGCCGTATTAACATTTACAGGCTTTTCTTCATAAAGTGTTTTTATGGCTTCTTTTATAGATGACTTTGAAGCCATTTTTTCTACTATAAAACAAATTCTTTTTTGAGTTTCTACTAACTCAAATGTTTTTTCCGTAATGTATGGGTTCAGAATTATTTTATTTGCTTGTGATACTTTCATTTAACAGTCACCATTAATTCTAAATGTGGAGATTTTATTTTGGAAATTTCATTTATGGCATTTTTTGAATACACGGTTAATCTAATTGGGGCAGCTCCAGGTGCTAAATCTAAGACACTTAAATCTTTAACAAGTTTCACATCAATTCCAGGAATTCATTACATGCCCTTGATAATTTTTCCGATTTTGATACTACAAACAGTATACTTTTACCAATTTTTGTGCCTCTTCCCCTAAGTGCAGATTTACCAGTACGTGGTTTTCTAGCATTCAATCGTTGAACATCTTGTAACAAATTTAATGAATTCAAGATTTTCATCATATCCCTAGTTTTTGTTATAGATTCTATTTCATTATTCACAATAATTGGAAATGTGTTTATCTTAGCAACTTTATGCCCCCTAGATTCTATGATTTCTTTTGATTTTGTGGCTGATATGGCAGAACATAATGCAAGTTTATTTTCTTTCTTGTTTATTTTTTTAAAAATTATTTTTTTTGCTTTAGGAGGATGTGCCTGTCTTCCACCCCTTACCGAAGCAACTCCACCAGCTTCACCTTGACGACCACCACCACCACCACGCATCTTTGCAATTCTTGATGTTCCCTGTCCAGTAGGTGGATCATTTGATCTTGCCACTACATCCATTCCTGCAGTTGGATGTCTACCTTGAGGTTGGAATTTATGGGAATTTAGATGAATGAATGCTTTGTGGATTAATTCTTTTCTAAAATCAGTCTTGAATATTATTGGTAATTCAACTTCGCCTTCCTTTGTTCCACTTGTTGTTAATAATGGTACATTCATTAGATAACTACCTCCAGGACATTTGGTTTATTCTTCTTTAATGGTGCATTTCTGATTTGCGCTCTTAATTTTACTAGTCTGTTATAAGTTCCAGGTACAGAACCACGTACTATTACAAAATCACCATTAACATTTCCAAAATGTTTGAATCCTCCGTCAGGGTTTATTTTGAACTTTGTGTTTTCAGTGTTGTCCATTACCATAATGCGTTTATTATATTCGATTCTTTGATGAAATCCACGTTGACCTGCTCTTGGAACAGTATACATTACATATTGTGGTGATATAGGACCAAGTGAAGCAACTTCTCTTACACTTTTTCTTGATTTATGTTGTTTTCTTTTTACACCGTATCTTGTGATTGGACCTTCCCAACCCTTGCCTTTGGTAATTGCAGCAACATCAACAGCTGTACCAGCCTCAAAGACTTGGTCAATTTTTATATTTTTACCTAATTGTTCATTGAGAAATGTAAATTGTTCTTTAATATCTCCACCAGTTACAGGTACCTCAAAAACATATGGTTTTTTTTGTTGCAGACCTATACTTTTTGGCGTAATAGCAATTATGGCAAAAATCTCTTTAATCCCATCCAATGATTTTTCAGAATTATTTGTTGTGGTTTCATTCGGATTGAATAGGCGTGAAATATTTTTTGGTAAATTATTTGCGTATAAATCAAACTCTGCATGTCTGCCACGTAAATTCTTTGAATATCCTCTAATTCCAATTACAAGCACTGGTGGTGTAACAATTATTGTCCCAAGGCTAACAAGTTGTTTTCCATGATTTGGTGTTTTTTCACGATCATCAATACTGACTATCTGAACGCATCCAGCTTTGAATCCTGCATGCGCTAATAATTTTGGCTGATCTGAATCCACTTTAGGCCATGTTCTAATTCTTGCTTCCATGCTTTTCGCTCTACCTTTAGGAAGGTATGCAAGACTTCCTCTATGTGGCGTACTATGTCTTCTGTGACCCATAATAAACGAAAAAAGTCGTTAACCCCATTATATACCTACTAAATTTTTTTTAAAATTTTTTTGTAACAAAATAGATCTTACAAATTAAGTATATTATTGATTGATAAAAATATTGTAAAAGATCCTAACGCAATTCCTACTAGACCAACTATTATCGCAAGTAGTAAAAAATTTCTTTTTTTTTTCATGTTTTTTGATCTTTTTAACTATGTGTATTATGAGAACTTAGAATATTAAGTGCTGATAATGTTCCTAATATCGCTTCCTCAAGTCGTACTGTCTCTGTAGCTTGATTTGGGAAAAAATTGTATATGTTAGCATTCTGTGTTTTTTTGATATTCTCACTTAAAATTTCATAAATCCCTTTTTCTGGTGATCCAAATACCACTAGTATCGGCTTGTTTACTTTACCGTATTTTTTAGCATCAGAACCAGTAAAAATTTTCCCATATCTTGATGTGAGAATAGTGTTACCAT
>JOTC01000026.1:0-3155 GCA_000746705.1 Marine Group I thaumarchaeote SCGC AAA799-O18
TTGCTTATTGTGATATCAGGTTTTTGAGATATTCGCTCAATCGGATTACATAAATCATAAAACCATACACCTTCAAGCTGTGTATTAATATCAATCTGCCCACTTTGCCATTTGAAAAATATTGTAATTATCCCCTAAATAAGCAATGAGTTTTACAATATTTAGAATTGTATTAATCCTTAAAGGGTTCAAAAAGTTTATTTTTTTATTGAAAATAAAATTTGACACAATTGAATATTTGAATAAATTAAAAAAAAATAACTCATATTTTTATACTTTCATCAATAGGAAATCTTTGGCAGTCGGTGTCATATTTTTAAAACCTGGTGAAAACGACACACAGGAACCGCATGATTCTGATGAAATTTACTACATTCTAGACGGAAATGGATTTTTACAAATTAATGACAAATCTCATCGTATCAAAAAGGAAGAGATCTATTTTGTGGCAAAAGATACTCCACACTATTTTTACGGTAACACAAAAAATCTTTCTGTTCTGTATTTTTTTGGCGGTTCTGATTCTTAGGCAAGGAATTTTACCTTTTTTCCTATCACACTGATTTTCTTTTCTGCTATGAGTCTTACAGCTTCAGGGTAAGCTTTGTGTTCTTTAGATAATATTCTCTTTGACAAGGTTTCCTCAGTATCGTCATTTTTGATTTTTACCATTTTCTGAACAATAATTGGTCCCGTATCTACACCTTCATCCACAAAATGAACAGTGCAACCTGAATGACTAGCACCTGATTCAATCGCTTGTCTTTGTGCATCTAGTCCCGGAAATGCAGGCAGAATGGAAGGATGAATGTTTAGTATTCGATTTTTAAATTTTTTAATGAACTCTGGACTCAATATTCTCATGAACCCAGCAAGACAAATTAGAGAATTTTTTGGCGTAATGTCGTATTTGCTTAGTATATGTATAATTTTGTGGTCATATTCTGTTCTAGTTCCCTGAAATTCTTTACTTTCTACAACTTCCGTTTGTACACCAAGTTTTTTTGCAATCTTTAATCCCTTAGCTGTTGATTTATTGGAGATAACTATCGTTGGTTTAATTGGAATGTTTTGTTTTTTAACTGCCTCAAGAATTGACTTCATGTTGCTTCCTCTTCCAGAGATTAAAATTGCAAGTTTAAGCAATATTACCACGGTTTACTGTCGACTAATTTTGGTTCACCATCTATAATCTCAAATCCCATAATATCCAGCGTTTCTTTTGCAGTTGGAGAGTTTCTTTCCAAGATTTGCCTCGCAAGATCAATACGTGATTTCATGTCCATATTCTGACCAATTTTATATTTTCCTCTCAATGATTCTGGAACAATTTTGATAACTTCAACTTCCTTTAGAACTTCCATTTCAGGTTTAATCGGCTCATATCCGCCTTCGGGTTGGTATTTTTTTATTAATCCATTTAGTGCAGTAGTTTTTTCTTCCTTATCTGAAACAATACTACCATTTCCTTTTATCACTACGCTGATGTATAATGTATCAGCTAAAGAAGCGTCAGCAGGATCTGAAAAATACGATGGCAAAAATTCTAGACTTTTATCTACCTCAAATCCTACTTTTTTATTTCGTCTAATATTATCAAGTTTTTCACCTCTTATGTGAGAATGCATGTAAATTACTTCATTGATAAATACAAAATTCATAGGAATAATTTGTGGATAACCATTCTCATCAATGCTTGATATTCTACCAGTTTGTTGAGAGCTTAAAAACTCAATAATTTTTTCTTTTGATTTTATTTCTAATTTTCCAAGTAATTGCATTGCATTTTATTTATTTTGTTCTTTAAAATAAGGAATTACATGACTAGCAAATTTATCGATCGAACCAAAGTAGTTTTTGCCCCAAAACCTGATTACAAAGTGATTCACGCCTGCCTTCATAAACCTCTCAAATACTGGTATGACATCATCAGGTGTGCCAACAGCAGTTGATGATCTTGCAATATGATCTGGGATTTTTGTTGCGGCTTCACGCATTTTTACAATCCAATCTTGATTTGACATGGAGTATTCCGTAAAGTATTTCACAAAATCAAATCCCTCAATATCCTTAAGCTCATGCACTCTAAGTATTTCAGGCTTAAACAAACTGACTTTGACAGCTTCCTTCATTCTAGCCCAAGATTCTTCAGCGTCTTCAGAAAAGTAAACATCAATATCTAATGCCATCTGAAAGTTGTCCTTTTCTTCCTGCGATCTATTATTTTCATCCATAGAAACCTCGATTTGCTTTTTATGATCCTCAAATAATTCTGGAGTATATCCTATAGGTAACCATCCATCACCATATTTTCCTGTTAACCGTAACGTTCTTTTTCCGCCAGATGCCATATACGTTGGTGGATGTGGTTTTCTTATTGGAGGAGCTTGAAGGCAAGCAGATTCTAATTTGTAATATTTACCTTCAAAATCTACAGTGTTATCTGGTGTTGAACCGTATAATTTTTTGATTACTTGAATTTGTTCTTCCCATTTAGAAACTGCCTTCTCAAATGGTATACAAAATTCTTTTAGGTTCTGAGCTTCACCTGCACCAATTCCTAAAATTGCTCTTCCTTTTGAAACTCTATCTAGTGTGATTGCCGCTAATGCAATATTTGATGGATGTCTTCTGATTGCATCTGTAACACATGTACCTAATTCAACATTATTGGTAACTGCAGCTATAGCTGATAACATAACCCATGGGTCTAGTACAATTGCATTTTTCCATTGGGGAACATTTGTATGATCCATATAGAAAATAGAGTCATAACCAGTACGGTCAGCCAACATACAAGCAGTTAAAATTTGATCCTCAGAATAACCTGCTCTAGCAACATTTAATCCATTTTGTATTCCAAATTTCAACATACTATATTTTCACTTATAAAATTCTTAAATTTCAATCTTAATAAGTTTCACAAAAATGAGTTACACCTAATTCAAGTTATTGAGTTGATGGCTCAAAGATTGCCATCATTTATGTCATTAAGGCACTTGATGACATCTTCCTTAGAAATTGGAATTGGATTTGGGTTAAGATGTCCTTTATCTGTCATTACAACGTCAGCTGCTTCATCAATAGGTGCTTTTAATTGAAGTTTATCAAAGCCTAGTTTATCAATAACCTCCTTGAATTTTTCATAGAAAATT
>JOTC01000026.1:3201-4256 GCA_000746705.1 Marine Group I thaumarchaeote SCGC AAA799-O18
GATAAATAATTTTTTTAAAGTATCGTCATTACGTAATGACTCTAGTACATCCATCATCTCAGGATAGTCTACAAGTATACAGTCACCTCCAAATAATTGCATCATGTAACACGTCAAACGCTTGTTTGCATAATGTTCTTGTAAGGTCATTTCCAAGTTTACTATCATATCCTTCTGTTGCTTGCGCGCAAGCGTCACACACAGAATTTTTAACAATTTGTTCAGGTGTTCCATCCATAAAATATGAATCAACTATGGCACGATCTGCAAGGAATCTTTCTTCAGGACCAAGCAGTTTTTTCTTCCCATCAAATTTTAAAACACAATAAGTTGTCATTTCAGCTCCAGTACCAAAGGTTGTAGGAATTAAAATTTTTTCTACACCAAATTCTGCTGAAGCGTATTTTACAACGTCCATTGAACTTCCACCACCAAGACCAATTAATGCTGATGGATTTTTTCCTTTGTATTCAGATACAACAGCATTTACATCATCTATAGATGGTTCTGGTTTAACCTTATCAAACAGCATGTAATCTTGTATACCCATTCTGTCTAACCATTTGCTAGAGAGCGCAGGAGGGGCAGTAGTTACGACTAGTGCATTTTTTGGATACTCTGCTTCAGAAAGTGCATTTTCACCAAACTGAATAACCTTAGGTATTCTAACTGTATGCATGTTTTCTTGAAATTTTGATTATTATTATATCTTACAAATTAGTATAGACTTAAGTTATTTATTTACAATGAATTTGCAAAATGCTCATTAATAATTTTAAATCATTGGCAACGACTAAAGCAAAAAAAGATGCGTTGCAAATATTAGAGGCCGGCTTAGCTGCTTCAGAACCTAAGAAATTCTTAAGAAATTTTGTAAAGAAAAATGAGATCAACGTAGGAAAAATTCATCTAATTTTATCAAATTATGAAAAAATTTTAGTTGTTTCATATGGAAAGGCTGCTGATTTAATGGCAGAATTTGTCTCTGAAAAAGTAAATGTTTCACAGGGAATTATAGTAATTCCAAAATACACCAAATCACATTTTACCAATAA
>JOTC01000026.1:4277-7715 GCA_000746705.1 Marine Group I thaumarchaeote SCGC AAA799-O18
GGCCATCCTGTACCTGATAGGGAAAGCGTAAGAGCTGGAAAAGCTGTATTAAAATTTGTTAATAATTGCTCAAACAAGGATCTTGTTATTTTTTTAATATCAGGCGGTGGCTCATCTTTACTTTCTGTTCCTGACGAAATTACTCTGTTTGACAAAAAACAGATTACTAATCTTCTATTGAATTGTGGTGCTACTATCAACGAATTTAATTGTGTCAGAAAACATCTTTCACAAATCAAAGGCGGTAAACTTGTGCAAAAAATGAACTGTGATGGATGTGCACTGATAATGTCAGATGTTGTGAATAATGATATCTCAGTAATTTCATCAGGATGTACTTTTTATGATAATACAACCTCTTCCGACGCTCTAAAAATTATAAGAAAATATTCACTTGAAGCAAAATTTCCAAAGAATGTAATTTCTTGCCTAAAAAGAAAACTACATAGTAAAATAACGATTCAAAAAAATCTACGAGTTAAAAATGAAATTATAGCAACTAATCAGGATTGTTTAGATGCTATGGTCTCTAAATCACGGATTTTAGGGTTCAAGACCATAGTCAGTCCTGTAATTCAACATGATGTCTCTGTTTCAGCAAAAATACTTGTAAAAATGATTCCAAAGAGTAAAAGATCTTGTATAATTTTTGGTGGTGAGCCAACAGTTAATGTAAAAGGAAAAGGAAAAGGTGGGCGCAATCAAGAATTAGTTCTACAAATTCTAAAACTAATTCACGATTCTAATCATAATTTAATAATTTCTTCTGTTGCGACAGATGGATTAGATGGTAACACAAAATATTCTGGCGCATTTATTGAAAGTAACTCATACGGGTCGGAAGAAATTGCTCATTATTTGAAAAATAATAACTCTAATTTATTTTTCAAAAAATATGCTGGATTAATAAAAACTGGACATACTCGTACTAATTTAATGGATTTTGGTTTGATTTTAAAGTATTAGTAATTATGTCCAAGACGCTTTGTCTTTTTTCCAGACAATTTTTCCATCAATGTATGTATGATCTTTTTCCTCAAAAACAGTATGCCATTTTCCATTATGTGGAAAAATTTTGTTTAGATCATTAACCTTTTTGTTTGTAGGAGCTTTGTTCATTAAAGCACCCCATCTCATATTCGGAACCTTTGGTAATACTTCATTGATGTCTTTCATGCAATTGAATTCATAAATTCTTATTTAAAAATCATTGTTTGATTTTATATTCAGTTCGATCTTGATTTTATTTAGCTGTGCAGCAGTTCAAAAATTACTTAATTAACCTATAAGATTTGATGCTGGATTTTCATTACTATCAATCAGGTGATAATTTACAACAAGTTTTCTTCGCTCCAATAAATCATTGATGAACTTAATTTTATCATTGATTATTTCATCAGATGTTTTACACTTTGTACGCAGAATTTCATACATTTTTTTGGAATCACACATGACATTTACTGTATCACCATCTTTTATGATAAATACCCCAATACTCCAATAGATGCCAACATGCAGAGCAACGAATTTTGATTCAATATCATTTTTTATGTTTAGCTTATAACCTGAAATATATGGAGGTGGATGTTCCCTGGTCTCCTTCTTGATCTGATCACCCGTTTGAATTATCCATGAGAATTTCTTTGTGGTTCCATCATAGAATAAAGTGTGTTCCAACTGTCAATCAAAAAGGTGTTTTTTGTCTATATATTTTGAATTCATGACTTAATGATCAACATTGAAAGTCCTGTTCATGTTAGAATCCCATATGTTTTTCAGAAATATGATAGATGAACTTGTAGAAACCTCAGATAATGATCCAGAATTATTAGATGGTCTTAGATGGCTTGACATGCAGGCACAAAAAAAAGGTCTAACATTTTATGACATGGTTTTTGAAGTTTTGTACAAGCACGATGTTGATTCAAAGGCAAAAGATTGGCTTAACTCAAGAAATTAACTCTAATTCTTTTTCTCATTTCTTTTTTCGATAGGAATATAATCAATACCTTGTGGTCCAGCGTATTTTCCAACATATACAGCCTTTGGTCTATATAACATAGGTTTTGGTGCAGCCTCAGCAAATTTCTCTTCAATTATATGTGCTGCCCATCCAGCTGTCCTTGCCATAGCAAACAATGGTGTGTTGAGATCCATTGGAATGCCTAGCATATAGTAAACTGAGGCACTATAAAGATCCACATTTGGAAAAATTTCTACTCCTTTAGTTTCTTTCATTAGTTCTGCCGTAGTTTGTTCAACTTGATTAGTTATATCATACCATGGCTGTCCAGTTTTTTCTGATAGCCGTTTAGATAATTCCTTAAGTACGTATGATCGTGGGTCTATAGTTTTGTAAACAGCGTGTCCCATTCCCATAATTCTTTCGTTCTTAGCAAATTTTTCTTTAATATATGATTCAACATTATCTTTTGTTTCTATTTCAAGAAGCATTTTCATTACTTCATAATTTGCACCGCCGTGCAGCTCCCCACTCAGCGCACCAACCGCAGCACTGGCCGCAGAATACATATGTGCACGTGTTGATGCTACTTCCCTAGCAGCAAATGTTGAGGCATTAAAAGTATGTTCAGCATGTAAAATAAGACAAATATCAAATATTTTCTCTATTTCCGGTTCTGGCTTATCACCAGTTAGCATATGTAAAAAATTGGCTGCATGACTTAGATTTGAATCTGGGTGTATGATTTTTTTATTATTACGAATTCTCTGCCAACTTGAAATAATTGTAGGAACCTTAGCAATTAGGTTTATAGCTCTTTCATAACTAGCTTCCTTATTTGAAAATTCTTCATCGTAATAACCACCAAAAGCTGCGACAAATGCCTGTAAAGCATCCATAGGATCCGCATCCTTTCTCCAATTACCCATGTTAATTTGCATTTGCTTGGGGATAATTCTGGCTTTTGATAGATTGTCCTTAAAACTATTAAATTCATTTTTAGTTGGCAATTCATCATGTAGTAGTAGATAACAAGTTTCTTCAAAATTGGAATTTTTAGTTAAATCTAGAATATCGAAACCGCGGTAAATCAACTTACCTTTTTCTCCATCAATAAATGAGATTCTTGTGTCAGCAACCTCAATATTTCTCAGACCAATGTTTTTTGTGTCCATAACCTACTTGTGAAAATAGCATTTTTAAATTTTCAAGCCAAACTACGTTTTGAAAGTTTAGCATTTTGTCTAATCTGCTTATTCATGAAAATATAACATAATTTTTAGCTAAGTTAGCATGTCCAAGCAAGAACGCGAATTAATGCAATTAGTGGATGGGATAATTCTTGAGGCAGATCCTATAAAACTGTCGGAGTTACAGCAGATTGATATTAATACACAGCTTGAAGGTGTATGGTTTTATGATTTATGTAATCCGATTGAGCGAATATCTCAAAAACCTGATATCACAATAAGCAA
>JOTC01000027.1 GCA_000746705.1 Marine Group I thaumarchaeote SCGC AAA799-O18
GCCTCAAGAGCCTTTGATGATGATGGTTTCTTTCGCTTTGCTGTTTTTCGCTTTGCTGTTTTTCGCTTTGCTGTTTTTCGCTTTGCTGTTTTTCGCTTTGCTGTTTTTCGCTTTGCTGTTTTTCGCTTTGCTGTTTTTCTAGTTTTGCTCCTTGAAGTTTTCCTTCTTTTAGACGCCATATGAAATTCATAAATGAGTGTGGTTTATTTACATTGTGCTTAGATTTGGGATGAGATTTGATCGAATTTTTATAAAATGTAATGTTTTCATATATGACTATGGACGATTTTGAGAAGGAATACCCAGATTTTGATTGGAAAAATACGCCAGCCTATAAACATCCAGGCGGTAAAAATTGCCCATGCCCTAAGCACGAATACATTAGAGAGCAGATCAATTTTACAAAACAAGTCAATGAATCAGGAAAAGATGCCCGAGTTACTCTGAAATTTTGCCCCGAGCACTATAAGGTATACATGGATGAGGTAATCCCAGCTATGCCTTTAAAATATAAAGTTCTTACAAAAATCGCATTGAAGATTGGTGCAATAAAGATTATAGTTTTAAAACACATGGAGTCAGATTTGTGTTTTTATTGTAGATTTGGATCAGGAGGTCATAATAAGAAAAATGAGCTTCCGCCTATCCCGTAATATCAGTAAAACTACATAGGGCCTAACAATAATTTTGGTTTGTTAGGTGTATCATGATGACATTTTTTTCCACATAAGGGGCATGTTTTTCGATTTAAAAAAATGCACTGACATATATGAGATTTGAAATAGCTTTCTGATATTTTTGTAAATTCACCAGTACCATTACAAAAAGGGCATTGAGTATCAAGTAATTCTACAATACCACTACCCTTACATACAGCACATTTTTTCTTAATTTCCAATACAAATTATCACCTAAAATGGATTAAAATACCTGTATCAAGAATTTTCAAATTTTACTACTAAAATATCTAGTTACGCTTATACTAGATTCTCAAACAGAAATGTAGTGCCTATTGATGACATTCAACAATTCATAGAAAAGTTAGAAAAAGATGGTCAATTAAAACGGATAAAAACCGAGGTTGATGCTAGCTTAGAAATTGCTGAGATTTTAAGGAGGGTGTCTTATACAAAAGGTCCAGCTGTTCTTTTTGAAAATGTCAAAGATTATGAAATGCCAGTTTTAGGTAATGCTTTTGGCTCAATAAAAAGACTTGAGATTGGACTAGAGACTACAGATTTCTCAGAGATTGGGCAAAGAATTGCGGACATGACGAAGATGGAAATACCATCTGGTATTTTCAATAAGATTAGAAAATTACCTGAACTATCCAAAATGAGTGAATCATTTCCTAAATTAGAAAAGGATGGACCTGTAACTGAAATAATAAATCAATCGCCAACATTTGATAATATTCCAATATTAAAATCATGGTCAAAAGATGCAGGAAAATTTATCACGTTTGGTTTAGTAGCTACAAAGCATCCAGAAACAGGTGTACGAAATCTAGGTGTATATAGAATTCAAATTATTGATAGTACACATGCGTTGATGCATTGGCAAAAACATAAGCGAGGTGCTGCACATCACGACTTGTCTAAAGAAAAAAACAACAAGATAGAAACGGCCATAGTTATAGGCGGTGAACCTGCAACTGTGTTTTCTGCAATAGCTCCTGTGCCAGAAGGACTTGACAAGTATCTTTTTGCTGGAATCACTAGAAAAAAAGGGATAAAAACTGTGAAATGTAAAACAGTAGATCTTGAAGTACCTGCAAATGCTGAAATTGTACTAGAAGGATATGTTGATGCTGCTGACGTTAGAGATGAAGGTCCGTTTGGTGATCATACAGGCTATTACACACCAAAAGAACCTTTTCCAACATTTACATTGACGGGAATAATGCAACGAAAAAAACCAATTTACCTGACCACTGTTGTTGGAAAGCCAATCTTAGAGGATGCTTATATCGGAAAAGCAATTGAACGTTCTTTTCTTCCTTTGATTAGAATGCTTCATCCAGAAGTAACTGACTTTAGTATGCCACCTGCTGGCTGGTTCCAAGGATTAGCTATTGCTTCAATAAAAAAACGATATCCTGGACAGGCAAAAAAAGTTATGATGGGATTATGGGGTATGGGCCAATTGGCCCTAACTAAGATAATCATCATAGTTGATCATGATGTGAATGTGCATGACATGAATGAAGTAATTTGGGCAATTACAACACGTGCAGATGCTGCACGTGATACTATTATCATAGATAATACACCAACGGACACTTTAGATCCTGCTTCATCTAGAGTTAATCTTGGCTCGAAATTAGGTATAGATGCAACACAGAAGACTAAGGATGAAGGGTTTGAAAGGGAGATTCAAGAGCAAGTTATGGTGGATGATAATACAAAGGAAAAAGTTGACTCAAAGTGGTCAAGTTATGGGCTTTAATACTTACAAACAGTTTGGTAAAAATTATCTCTTTCCTCTACTTCAAATCCAATCTGATGTATGCAATCAATAATTTTCTTATCAGTTAATTCTGTAGAACGGGCACCGGTACATGACACGACCTCTTCCCCAATTAATGTGCCACCAAAGTCATCAGCACCATATTGTAATGCCAACTGTGCCATTCCAATTCCATTTGTTAACCATGATGATTGGATGTGTGGAATCAGTCCATCAAATACAAGTCTTGAGATTGCAATCATTTTTAAAAGTTGAACCCCACCAGCCCCATACATGACTGTTCCCTCTTTTTGCATCTGTGTGTTATTAGGTTCAAAACTCCAAGGAATGAACGCCATTAACCCATTAGTCTTTTCTTGAAGCTGGACTATTTTTCTAAAATGTTCAGCGATATCTTGGTTAGATTCAACATGCCCATACATCATAGTAGCAGATGCTGGAATTCCAAGAGCATGGGCCTCCTCCATAATACGTAGCCAATCATCACTCGTAATTTTTTTGGGGCTGATAATCTCTTTTACTCTGTTAGTTAAAATTTCAGCCCCAGCACCTGGTAAAGATTGTAATCCTGCATCCTTTAATCTAGCCAATACTTCCTTTGTTGATGAATTTTCAACTTTAGAAATCATATCAACTTCTGATGTTGATAAACCATGAACTCCCACTTGAGGAAATTTTTTTCTAATCATGCTAAACGAGTCTTCATAATACTCTATTCCAAGTTCTGGATTGTGTCCGCCCTGAATGAGTACTTGTCTAATTTTAAATAAATCCCAAGCAGCCTTAACACGTGATTCAATTTCATTCAAGGATAATGTATAAGATTCATTATGAGTAGGCGGTCTATAGAATGCACAAAATTTACAGTCAGTTATGCATACATTAGTATAATTCAGAATTATGTTTTTCACAAAAGTAGCTTTTTTACCAAATTTTTTACGTGTTAACGCACCTGCTACAA
>JOTC01000028.1:0-2415 GCA_000746705.1 Marine Group I thaumarchaeote SCGC AAA799-O18
AAAAAACCCACTAATTCTTAAAGTATCATCAAAGACAGGTAAAGGAGTTACTGAATTTGTAACAGAATTAAAAAAGATTATGGGAAAAAGAAAGAAAGAGAAAAAATTATCAGAGAAGCAAAGGCTTGCCATAGAACTTGATGATATCATTTTAAATAACATTAACCAAAAAGTTGCAACAATGCTCCATTCAAATAAAA
Organism: Marine Group I thaumarchaeote SCGC AAA799-O18; assembly: GCA_000746705.1. Next base: position 201 of record JOTC01000028.1, read on the forward strand.
CGTATACAGGTTATCTCAAAAAAGTCCAAGATAGAGAAATTGATCCGTTTGAAGCTGCAGATAAAATATCTAACAGTGTAATGAAGTGATTGTATGGCAAAGGAGAAAGCAAAACATAAACAATTCGTAACTGATTCTAATATCCCAGTTAAACCAGTTTACAGTAAATCAAAAAATTCTACGGGAAGTCCTGGAAAATATCCATTTACACGAGGAATTCATTCTGGAATGTATCGTGACAGGCTTTGGACAATGCGTCAGTATTCTGGCTTTGGAGATGCTGTACAATCAAACAAGCGTTACAAATTCATGCTGGATAGCGGTCAAACTGGCCTTTCAATGGCTTTTGATCTGCCTACGCAAATTGGGTATGATCCTGATTCAGCACACGCAGAGGGCGAGGTTGGAAAAGTTGGCGTATCAATTGCATCACTAAAGGATATGCAGACCGCATTTAATGGGATTGATTTAGGAAAGGTTTCAACATCTATGACAATTAATGCGACAGCGTCAATGCATATTACATTGCTGTAGGGAAGTCACAAGGAATTTCAAGTAAGGAACTTAGGGGCACAACACAAAATGATATATTGAAAGAATATGTAGCCAGAAATACCTACATCTATCCCCCACAACCATCTATGAGAATAATAGGTGATATGATTGGTTACTGTGCAAAAAATGTACCTCAGTGGTATCCAATTTCAATTTCTGGCTATCATATGCGTGAGGCAGGGGCAACTGCAGTACAAGAAATTGCGTTTACAATCGCAAATGGGATTGAATATATTCAAACATGCATTGATCGTGGATTAAAAATTGATGATTTTGCACCAAGACTTTCATTCTTCTTTTGTTGCACTATAGAATTTTTTGAGGAAGTTGCAAAATTTAGAACTGCAAGAAAAATATACGCAAAAATTTTGAAAGAAAGATTCCATGCAAAAAATCCCAAATCTTTACAACTTAGATTTCATACACAAACAAGTGGTGAATCATTAACAGCGCAGCAGCCTGATAACAATATTGTCCGTGTGGCAGTACAAGCAATGGCGGCTGTTCTTGGTGGAACACAATCCCTTCACACAAATTCGAAGGATGAAGCATTAGCACTTCCTTCACAAGAAGCTGCAAAGATTGCATTGCGAACACAGCAAATTATTGGTTATGAAAGTGGGGTAACAAAAACTGTAGATCCTATGGCTGGTTCTTATTACATGGAATCACTTTGTGATGAAATTGAAGAACAAGTATGGGATTATCTTAAAAAAATTGATAAGATGGGTGGAGCACTTAAGGCAATTGAAAAAGGATTTTTCCAATCAGAGATTAGGCAAAATGCATATCGACTGAAGAAAGAGGTAGATGATAATGAGCGAATATTAGTAGGTGTAAACAAATTCAGCGAGGAATCTGAAAAGAAGCATGATCTTTTACGGATAGATGATTCGTTAGGAAGAAAGCAGGAAAAAGCAATAAAACAAATACGAAAATCACGCGACAATAAAAAAACAGAATACGCATTATCAAAAATGCAGAAGGCAGCGGAAACTGATGAAAATTTGATGCCGTTTATTTTGGATGCTGTGTTGGCTTATGCAACAACTGGTGAGATTAGTAACACATTCAGGGAGGTTTTTGGTGAATATAGACCAAAGGAGGTATTCTAATGAAAATAAACCATATTGCAATTGCAGTAGAAAATCTTGATATTGCTGTCAGCAAATTCGTGATGCACTTGATGTTAAGGATATAGAATTAGAAACTGTAGAATCTGAGGGTGTTCAAGTTGCAATTCTTCATCTTGAAAATGCAAACATAGAACTTCTGGAACCCATAAATGATTCGAGTCCAATACAAAAATTCTTAGAAAAACGTGGAAGTGGGCTGCATCATATAGCACTTGAAACACCAAACATTGAAACACCAAACATCGAAGGTGAGGTATCTAGAATGGAGGGATGCGGAATACAGTTCTTGGGAAAAATTAGAGATGGTTCTGCTGGAACTAAGGTCACATTCATCCATCCCAAATCCATGAATGGTGTCTTAACGGAGTTATGTTCCAATGGATAGTTGTGGTAGTGGTACAGAATACCGTCATGGAAAAACATACGAGGAATGCAAGCAGTTAGCTGAAGATTTTACGTCTCAATTAAAACTAAAGATTAGTGAAAGCGGTAAGTTGGCATGGTCAGCGTTGTTGGAAACTGTA
>JOTC01000028.1:2428-2687 GCA_000746705.1 Marine Group I thaumarchaeote SCGC AAA799-O18
GAGGAATGCAAGCAGTTAGCTGAAGATTTTACGTCTCAATTAAAACTAAAGATTAGTGAAAGCGGTAAGTTGGCATGGTCAGCGTTGTTGGAAACTGTAAATCATGATGAGTTAGTATACAAGCTTACCCTGAAATATCTTAGGCGTGATGGTTACGATATAGGAAATCGTGACAGGCCAGAAATAAAAAAACTATAACGTTACATCATCTTCAGCAAATCTGATGAGGTAATTATCCCTATAATTTTGGAGTTTTTTT
>JOTC01000028.1:2773-2995 GCA_000746705.1 Marine Group I thaumarchaeote SCGC AAA799-O18
TTTTTTTCGACAAGAACACAACCAGAAATCCTAGTTAACTGTGCAAGTGCATTTGCGGGAAATTCAAAATCAATTACAGGTGGTTTTGGGTTCATCACATTTTTAATTTTAGTATCCTTATGCTCAGTATATTCATTAATAATATCAATAGTAACTAGCCCTTTTAACTCATCATCAGCAAAAATTGGTATTTGATCAATAGTTTTTTCATGCATTTTTTTT
>JOTC01000028.1:3254-6951 GCA_000746705.1 Marine Group I thaumarchaeote SCGC AAA799-O18
ATTTTTTTTTATAGCAGCCTGGGCAGCAGCAACGATTGCAATTGGAATTCTATGTGGTGAAGCACTGACATATGACACATCAGCATTGTGGCAAAACTTTATTGAATTTGGATCACCACCATGTTCACCGCAAATCCCAATCTCTAAATTATTTTTAATTTTTCTTCCACGCGAAATTGCAATATCCATTAGATTTCCCACACCATTTTCATCAATTGATTGGAATGGACTTGTTTCTAGAATCTCTTTTTCCATATATTCTGGAAGAAATTTACCTTCAACATCTTCTCTACTGAAACTAAATACGCCCTGTGTCAAATCATTTGTTCCAAAGCTAAAGAATTCAGCAGTATTTGCAAGCTCATTTGATGTCAGACATGCACGAACAACTTCTAGCATTGTTCCAAAATTTATTTTAAATTTAATTTTATACTTTTTTTCCATCTCTAGTTTTACATCATCATAAATTGATTTTATGTAATCAAGCTCCTCACCAATCTGTGGTATCATAATCTGTGGTTTAGCATCGATTTTTTGCTTAGTAAGTTCTGCAGTTGCTTCAAAGACTGCTTTGATCTGCATTTCATAAATCTCCGGATATGTAATTCCAATTCTAACACCTCTATGCCCCATCATTGGATTTACTTCTGATAATTCTCTTGCTCTGTTTAAGATACGCTTTGTTTTTTCACTATCATCATTTTCTTTGTAAATTTTATCCATTAATTCTTCTGGATTTGGTAAAAATTCGTGTAGTGGCGGGTCCAATAGTCTAATTGTAACCTTGTACCCTTTCATAGCTCTCAAGATTTCAACGAAATCACTTTTTTGTAATTCTTGTAGTTTTTTGAGTAGTTGTGTTCTTTCATCCAATGATTTAGCCATAATCATCTCAACGAATAATTCAATTCTATTTTTTTCATTAAACATTCTTTCTGTTCTGCATAGTCCAATCCCTTGAGCACCAAATTCTCTTGCTAGTTTTGCAGCATCAGGTGTATCTGCATTTGCACGAATCCCAAGACGTTTTGCTTTTTGTGCCCATGATAGAATAGTCTTGAAATCTTCTGTAACTTGAGGTTCTACTGTTGGTACTTCTCCAATGTAGACATTTCCTGTACTACCGTCAATTGATATAACATCACCATCTTTTACTGTGATACCATTTGCGATGGAAGTTTGATTGTCATAGTCAATCTTTAATTCATCACATCCAACAATGCAAGGTTTTCCTTGGCCTCTTGAAACTATTGCAGCATGAGATGCCTTACCGCCTAGGCTTGTTAATATCCCCTGTGATGAGAAGAACGCAGGTACATCCTCTGGCTTTGTTTCTTTTCTTATCAAGATTACTTTCTTACCAGCTTCACCAATCTCTATTGCACGTTTTACATCAAATATTGCAATTCCGCTTGCGGCACCAGGAGACGCTGCAACGCCTTTTGCTAATTGCTTATAATTTTTAATTTGTGATTCGTCAATTGTTCTATGTAGCAGTGCTTCCAATTGTTGTGCAGGCATTCGTGTAAGTGCCTGTTTTTTATCAATTAGCTTTTCTTTTACCATATCAACGGAGGTTTTAACTAACGCAGTAGCAGTCATCTTTAATGCTCTTGTCTGCAAAAGATAGAATTTGCCCTGCTCAATTGTGAATTCTATATCCTGTGGTTCTCGAAAATGCTTTTCTAGTTTTGCGCATACCTTGATTACTTCCTTGTATGACTTTGGCATCTCTTTTTTCATTTCCTCAAACTTTTTCCCAGTTCTAACTCCTGCTACAACATCTTCGCCTTGTGCATTTGTTAGATATTCACCTTCAATCTCTCTTTTACCGTTATGACCATTTCTCGTAAATACTACACCAGTTGCACTGCTGTCTCCCATATTTCCAAATACCATTGTTACAACATTTACCGCAGTTCCATTTGCAATATCTTTTGTAATGTTGTTTTCTTTACGATACGCAATTGCTCTTTCACCCATCCAGCTCTTGAATACTGCCTCAATTGCTAAATTTAGTTGTTCATTGGGATCACTTGGAAAGTTTCTTTTAGTATGCTCCTCGCAAATACTTTTGTATTTCCGTACAATTTCTTGAAGTGACTCAACATTTAGTGCACTGTCTTCCTTAACACCTTGTGATCTCTTTGTGGAGTCTAAAACATCATCAAATTTTTCATCGTGAATTCCAAACACTACCTTTCCAAAAAGCTGTATAAATCTTCGATAAGAATCCCATGTAAATCTAAGATTATTTGTTTTCTTTGCTAATGCCTCAACGGTTTGATCATTTAACCCTAAATTCAAAATTGTGTCCATCATTCCTGGCATTGAAATTGCTGCACCTGATCTAACTGAAACTAGTAACGGATCAGTATTAGAATTCCATTTTTTACCAGTCTTTTTTTCGATTTTTGAGATGTGTTTGCTAATTTCAGCCATTAGATTTTTTGGAAGACATTTTTTGTTTTCATAGTATTCGTTGCAAACTTCCGTCGTAATTATGAATCCAGGTGGTACAGGAAGTTTTAGCCCAGTCATTTCACTTAGACCTGCACCCTTACCACCCAGTAACATCTTGTTTTTACTGTCTGCTTCCTCAAACGCATAGATCGGTTTCATTATTATCACTTAGATTATCAAATCAAATTGAGCCGTTTTTAAAGGATTGCCTCAGCAAATCCTTCAATATCTTTATTCCAATTTCTAGATTTGACAATTCCACTTGCAACTAGGATACCATGCGAGCCTAGTTCTATTGCACGTTTAACATCCTCAGTTGTTACAATTCCTGCGCCACAAAGAAGTTTTGTTGAATTTCTTGCTTTTTTTACAGCCAATAATGATTTTGTAATCAGCTCAGGTCGTTCATTAGAAATTGCTCTGCCAGTACCGATTAATTCTGGTGGTTCAATTGCAACATATGTTGGGTTAAGTTTTGCATATTTTTCTGCTTCACGTACATTTTTTACGCAAACAACTGTTTTCATTTTTAATTTTTTGAGTCTTTTAACTAGGTTTGTAACTTCTTTAGACGGAATTCTATGTTCACTGTGATTAATCAGTGAGCCATTAATTTTGGATTTTTTTACGATTTCAGGAATCATATACCCAGTAGTACTTCCAACTTTGGCATCATCAAGATGTTGTGCAAATACAAGCAGTTTTGATTTCTTAATTAATGCAAGCTGGTGATGGGGTGGGGCTAATGCAATCTGAATCTTATGCTTCTTTGAAATTCTTTCTGCAATCACCGCAAGTTTGCTAATTTTTTCACCAGAAATTTCATTGTAGTTTTTACAATTAATTATGAACATTTAGCTTATCTGTTTATATTAGTTATAAAGTGTTTTTTATGATTTTAAAAATCAAGGCAATAAAACAACTAATATTATGAATGATGCACCTAAAACATTCACTAACACTAACGCCTTTTTGAGATTTGATCTTTTCATGGGAATAGTTCTTTTGCTACATCTGATCCAAATACAAGTAGAAGAAAACCCAGTATTATAATACCTATAAAAGACAAGTTTCTGTTGATTCGTTTTGATCTTTTCATTATTCTAGATTGATAACTCCTTGATTACTTTGTTACTCACTCGTTGTTTGTGCAGTCTTCTCATATTTTAATTTCATAGCTAGTACTGTCATTGTAAGAAACATAGCAGTTAAGTTTACACCCATGATGTAAACA
>JOTC01000029.1:0-4820 GCA_000746705.1 Marine Group I thaumarchaeote SCGC AAA799-O18
GAAGTCACTTTTCTATCAAGTTTAGAAAAACCCCTAACCAAAACTGATTTAGTAATAATTATTCTTCCAATGTAAATTGCGATTGCAGCTATAACACCAAAAATAACATACTCTATTTGAGCAAAGCTTGCAAGCAAGCCTACAAAAACAAAGAAAAAAGCTCTTACCAAAAAAGTAACCTGACTGTGTAAAGAGTCATCAATGACGTCTTCTGGGAACTTTACCTTGAGAACCCGTGTAAAGTAATTCTTCTTTCCAAGCATTATTCCAAATACTAGTGCTGTTAATGCGCCCGACTCGCCAAAGGATGTAGCTAGGAAAAATAGCATAAACACCATGCCAATTGTTAGCATATAGCTGTGTTGGGCATTTTTTAGCTTTGATATTACAAACATCCAAGGAATGCCAACTCCAAGACCTAGCACAAGACCAACCATAACAGCCTTTCCTATTGTTACACCTAACAGATCAAGGCTGAAATTTCCAGTTAATGCAGCTTCAAATAAGACAAACGCAATTATTACAGCAAAAATATCAGTTAATGCAGATTCAAAGCTAAGCATAGACTTTACATCTTCTGATATGTGGATCTTCTTCACAAGACCGAAAACAATGATAGAACTACTACCACCAACTATTGAACCAAGCAAAATACTAGCTATCCAATCCCATCCCAAACCATAATGTGCAAATACCGCAACAATACCAACCGAAACCGTAAATCCTACAATTACTAGAACCACAGCAAAATGTGCAGTCTTTAAGACCTTACCAATGTGAAGATTCAGTCCACCATCAAACATGATAATAATCAAAGCAACTGCTGCAAAGTAGGGAACAATTTGTAATACTGCTTCCGGCTGAATTATTCCCAGAACTGGTCCAATAATTATTCCTAATACCATTAGAAACAAAATATCTGGAATACCTGTTTTTTTGAAAAATGCTTCTCCTAATACGCCCATTATTATCACCACACTGGCGGCAAGAAGCAAAATTGGTGCTGAAGCTACCAAAGAATCTCCAAATGATAGATTAGCTAAAGTATTTTGCAAATTCGCGATTCCTTCTGGAATAAAATTATAGCCAGATCCCCCAGGGTCTGGTTGAGAAATAGGATTTTCTTCGAAATATGATTTCAGGATATCCCTTACATTTCTACCCGCAAGTTCACTGGTATCAACGTTAGAGAAAACCTCATCCCTGAAAAAAGATACAAAATTATCTAGTATAGCTAAAAATGTTAAATTCACTTCAAGCTGAGTTACTTCTAGGCTTAAAATAAGAATTTGTCAAGGTACCTTGATGTAATGATCTGACAGCTTCTAATCAAATCATCTACAAATTTAACCTAGTTTACCAAATTTTTAACCATTGAGTGCTACAAATACATTAAGAGATGATCACAAACAAATCAAAAGACTTGATAAGATTATTACAAAATGCTATTCTGATATTAATGCCGGAAAAACTATCCCATTCTCTGATTTGGAGAAGATTACCCTCATAATCTCAGAATTTTTGGATTCAATCCATTATTCTAGAGAAGAAGATTCATACTTTCCATGCGTTGCTAGTTACGATCATCTCAAAAAAGAGATCCGAGCACTATTGATAGAACATGAATTTAGTAGAAGAATAGCCTCTAAAATCATACTTCATTTAAAACGCTGGAAAAACGGTGAGGATTCTAGTGAACCAGTAGTACGGTTTCTAAGAACTTATTCGATTTATCTAAATGATCATATATCAAAGGAAGAGGATTTTTTTGAACGAGCGGAAAAAGAGGTTCTTTCCAAGGAAGAAGAAAAGGACATGTTTGAAGATTTTCAATCCGCTATGGCAATTACCAAAAAAATGGACTCTATTTTGAAAGATATAGATTATTTGGAAAATCAACAATGGTTCAAAAATTAATCTAAGTTGTTAAATCCGGTTTCAGAGTCCAAGCAATACCAAGTACCACGAAAGGTATCGATATGAAGCCAATAATAGGTAAAATTGTGAATACTTGATCTTGACCAATATCACCAGTAATCAGCCAAGGTAAGGGGAGCGTAACTACAAACCAGATTAACAACATAAGAATAATCATATTCCGTCTTTTCTTTTTCTTGTTATCTGCCAACTATCTCACTTTTCACTATTAGAAAGGCTATTTCTATTTTATCGCGATAAGGATATGGTTACCGACCCTTTCAAATTTCCATACCGCTTAACTATAATATCATAATTACAAGTTTTTTGATTTGGACATTGTTGATATGAAATCTCGAAGTTTTTGTTTCCAGTATAGTCCCATGTGTAGTATTCTGAAATTCCAGTATCTATCAACGTTCCCTCCAAAACGAACAATTCAGAGAAAACCTCTACTCCGGATCCCTTTCCACCAACAGAGATTTTTAGACGTTCTGGCGAGTCTCCCATTGGGACAAAGCCAAATTCGTACGCAACTTTTCTTTCTAAGATGATAGGCGAATATCTGTGATTGAAGATATTATCAAATTCAGGCCCAGCTATGCGAGCACTCCAAACCTCTGAATTTAAACTCGTCTCATTTTCAGGATTATCTGGGTTTATCTGGGCATCAACAGAGACCACTCCTATGATGGCTGCTAGAATAATACCACCAATTATTGGCTTTTTACTCACAGAATTTGTGACGTTTACTAGTAAATTTAGTCATCGAAATTTAATGAACTGTGAACCATAATTCACACCTGAAATTAAAAATCAATTCTAGCAGTTGAGCATATGGGTTCGCTTTCGAATAGGTGGTCAAAACCACAAAAACCAGGTATATCTGAAAGACTAAACAGTGTACTTAGACCAAAGGGTGCTTTAAAACCACGCGTTGAAACGGCGATTAAAAAATTACAGGTACAAATTTCAAAATTAGATACTATGCTTTCATCATTAAGTTGACGGCCACTCAACAACATGATACTCATACTGCTAACACTTTATCAAAGGAGCTAGCTGAGGTTCGCAAAGTACGTCGTGTTCTAGGGAATGCCCGAATGGCTATAGAGCAAATAGAATTACGATTAACAACTTTCCACGACTTGGGAGATACTGTAGTAACAGTAATGCCTACTATTGGACTTATGAAAAATATGAAATCATCACTTGCTAAGTTTATGCCAGGAGCAGATCAGGAACTTAATAACATGGCAGAGATGTTAGGCGGATTAATGACTGAAACATTCCATAGTAGTGATGCTTCGTTTGGAGTTGACGCAGTTTTAGATGCAGAATCAGAAAAGATCATGCAAGAAGCGTCTGCTGTTGCAGTCCATCGTTTTCTTCTTGGATAAATTGATTTATCTTAGTTAGTTTTTCTTTCAAATTTTTAATATCAACAGATTCATCTTCAATATTTTTAACAAGTTTTGTACGTTTGTCTTTAAGGTTTTTAATCATTAATCCTACATAATCTATAGCCTCCTCCAATTTGACGCGTTTATCCATCAGGGCTTCTATTCCAATTTGGCTTGATGTTTGGGAAGAAGAATATGATGGTGTTTCTTCGGCAGGTGGTGAATATGATGTAGTTTCTTGTTGAGGCTCAGGTTCCGCTTCAGATGAATTATCTTGATTCTGGAAAGATTCAAAATTAATCTCCTCTGCCCCTCCTTTGTCATCTTCGTCATCCTTGTCCTTGAAAACGTCAAACAATCCCATTGATTGAATAAATCAATTCAGTAAGATAAAAGTTATGGAAAACCATCATAATTTGCACCACCTGATCGCAACTCTATAAAAGCGCACTTTCGCTTATTCACCAAACTTGTTAATCAGATATTTACAATTCAAAATCAAATCTCTTGTATTTTCGCCCCGCACAAAAAAAACCAATTTTGAGCCAATTTTGAGCCAAAAAAAGGTGTTCCGCTATGCGTTCCGCTATGGCGTTTCAAAATGTCCCTGATAAAGCTCATGATTCTATACTAAGCATGTCAAAACAACAATACAGATCCGAAATGGGAATCATGGGAGATATCCTAGATGTAACCATGGACGGGGGTCAAAGAGGTGTTATTGTATCTGCAATATCACGAAAAGCGAACCTTTCTCACTATGCTGTACTAGACAAATGTGAGAAATTAATCAACGCTGGTTTGATGGAATCTGCAAGAACTGATAGAAATAGACTGTTCAAGATTACTGAAAAAGGACTTGGATTTATCCAAGAATTCCAGAGATTCCAATCCCTGATTGAATCCATGAATCTACGGTATTAGGCTATGAAGTTGCAACAAATCGTTGCACAAAAGCATCAATCCTTAGAGAACGGAATGCTTTTTGTAAGGAATACGATCATTCTCTCAACGATGGTAAGGTTATCATTAGTTATGATGGGCTTGGTATTGGTAGCTCTAAGCGTACCTATCCAACAATCCTTAGCTTATAGTCGAACCCTTGATTTTACAATTTACTCGGATTTTTTTATGAATTAGATGCGAACCCACTTGAACCAGAATTTATAGTTGAGCTTTTTGGCCAGATAATAGAAAATATCACAATTATGGATGAAGATGGTTTTCTACTATCTTATGAGATTACTGGTAATGTAATTCTAATAGAAACATTCGGTGCTTCGAATGTCATTATTGAGTATGATTCACAGGATTTGATCTCCAAAACTGGAAAGATATGGGAATTTTCTGTTGATGCACCAATACAATATTCATTGTTAATGCCAAAAGATTCGGTCATTGTTGAAATGAGTAATTTTCCAGCCAGCATGCAAGTAGATAATGATCAATCACATCTAGTTTTACCGGAAGGTCAGACAAATACTAGCTATTACCTTAGCT
>JOTC01000029.1:4848-7261 GCA_000746705.1 Marine Group I thaumarchaeote SCGC AAA799-O18
AATTCCTGAAGAAGAGACTCCTGATAATTCTTTGGCATTATATGCGGTAGCTATCGTAGCAGTTGGAATTGTTGCCATAATTGCAATCAAAAAAAGCAGACCATCAAGAGTTACTGAACCATCTTCCATGATTACGGAAAAGAAACCTGAATCACAGAGCCTAGACTCTGAAGCGATTTTCCAAGCAAAACCAGATCTTAGGGAAGATGATAAGGAGATAATTAATTTTCTATCAGCGAACGGAGGACAGGCGTATGAAAGTGAATTACGAAAAAAGTTTCTCCAACCCAGGACCACCATGTGGAGAGCTGTCAAGCGACTTGAAAGATATGGAATTATAGAAATTGAAAAGAAAGATTTGCAGAATATTGTAAAACTAAAAAGTAAACTGGAGGATAGCTAATGAACAAAATACCAATCTTTTTCTTGTTGTTTTTGGTTACAAGTATGGTTTTTGTTACCACACCAATTACAGTTCATGCAGATTCACAACTTGATATACTCATAAAAATATCTCTAAACACAAAAGAACACATAAAGACTGATATTGAAAAAGCAGCTGATATTTCAAAAGAAGCTTATCTACAATTTGATGAGGGCGTGAAAGAAACTGATCTATTAATAGAGGCTGCAGAAGCAGGAGATGTTGTTTCAGCGAGACAGCATTTTATTAGTGCTATGGTAGCCTTTAAGAAAGTTAGTATCGCAACAGAAACTGTAGCCGATAAATCACAACAGAGCTTAACTCCTGATCGAAGTCAAACAATCGAGAAATATGAAAATAATATTATAAAATTAAAGGAAATTTCAGACAAGCTAAATGCAGGTGTTGATTTTGAGCAAATTGACCAACTACTTGATTTGGCAAAAAATAATTATGCTCAAGGCAGCTTTGTACAAAATGAGAAAGTTCTTAGTCAAATTGCATCCGAGGGACGCGAAATTCATAAATTATTATATGAAATAAGTGAACAGAGCAAAATTTACAGAGCGCAACATTTTGCAAAAAAACAAGCTGAAAGAATTACTGATCTTATACTGGAAGCCAAACAAATAGGTTTACACCAAACTGCGATTGATCTAGAAGAGTCTAAAGTACAACTTTTGCAAGCAAACAGTACTCAGGTTATAAAGCAACAATTCAAGATTATCATCATTCATAAGCAAAAAGTTGATAACGCAAAGGACCTTCAGCAAGCAATTCTTGACTCACTTGAAAACAAAGCTAAAAAACTTGCAAGTGATGTGGAAGTAAATAGTGGAGCAGAATATTTCCTGAAGAAGGCTTTCAGTCTAATTGAAGATGTTAGGATGGACATAAAAGATTTAGAATATGCTCCCACTATGATGCGAGATGATTCCAAGTATGTTGATTTAACAATTGGAAGCAAAATTAAAACAATAAAGGACATACTCGTTAAAGTTGAGAGGCTCGCTTATACCTCATCATAAGCTTCATATAATTTTCATAAAGAACTCACGGTATGGCTTCAAAAAAAATTGTTGTTGGCGTAGGAATTCCAATGATCGTTACTGGCTTTCTAATTGCAATCTTTTGGGCACCTCTTGTTGGCGAGATCAGAGAGACTGTTGAATTTGTTGGAAGTTTAATTGGAATTATTGGCGTGATCTTTTTCATAGCTGGATTGTTTTATACCAAAGAACCAGTGATGGCTTGAGCTAATTCATCTTCTGATTTATCAGACTAAATAAATAACCAGTATTATAAGAAAATGTGTTTGAAAACTAGACTTTTTGAAATTTTCACTTCTATTGAAGGAGAAGGGATACTTTATGGTACTAAAACACTATTCATAAGATTTGCTGGATGCCCTTATTCTTGTTTTTATTGTGATACATTAGACGCACTTCCACTAGACTCGGGTAAGGAGTATTCAATTAGTGAAGCATGTAATCTAATAGATAAAAATTTACAAGAAAATACCTACAAAGTTAACTTTACTGGAGGCGAACCTCTCATTCAATACGAATCTGTTAACCAACTTGCAAAGCATGTAAAAACTAAGGGTATCCCAACATATCTTGAATCAGCATGTTTTGATTCAAAAAAATTCTTGTTTGTTTTACCATCAATTGATTTTGTTAAAATTGAATTCAAAACTATTGATTCACAATTTGTTGATACCAAACACTATCCAAACCTTATTAAAAACTCACTTGAGTGTCTCCAAGCATCCATTGATGCAAAAAAAACGACCTATATCAAAATAGTTGTTAGCTCAAAGACGGAGATTAGTTCCTTTAATGATCTTATAGACAAAATTTTTAAAATTGTACATAAGGAAACCATTTCTGGTGTTATAGCTGCAATCGCAATTTACATTGGAAGAATAATTATTACTAAATCAGTTTTGGTTAGGGGTTTTTCTAAACTTGATAGAAAAGTGACTTC
>JOTC01000030.1 GCA_000746705.1 Marine Group I thaumarchaeote SCGC AAA799-O18
ACACCAAATCTTGATTTATTAACAAGAAATGGTACGATGGGAGAAGTTATCTCTGTAGGAAAAGGAATAGCGCCTGAATCTGATATAGCCGTTTTTAATATGCTTGGATACAAATTTAAGCATGATGATTATGTTGGTAGAGGAGTTGTTGAAGCAATAGGTATTGGTATTGACTTCAAGGATGGTGATTTGGCACTAAGAGGTAATTTTGCTACATTAAACAATGATGGAGTAATTATAGACAGAAGAGCTGGCAGAAAGATTGAAAAACATGATGCTGAATCAATTGGAAAAGAGATTGAAGAGAAACTAGAATTCTCAGATCAAAATACATCAGTAATAGTTGCTCCAACTATAGATCACAGACTTGTTATTAGAATCAGAAGTAATGTACATCTTTCATCAAATATCACTAATTCGGATCCTGCTTATGTAAGAGTTGCAGGAATGGGAATAGCAAAAGCAGTAGCTGATTTCATGAAAATTGAAAAATGTCTACCGCTAGATGAGGAACCTAATTCCAAAGTAACAGCTGATTTAGTAAATGAGTTTACAGAGAGTTCTTTGAATATAATGAAGAGAAGTAAAGTAAATGAACGAAGAAGAAAAGATGGCAAAAAATTACTCAACAGCATTCTATTGCGTGATGCGGGAAATAGATTTCCAAAAGTTACTCCAATTAACGATTTACACTCGTTGAAATTTTCCTGTATAGTTGATATGCCGGTTGAAATTGGTATTTCAGAAATTTTGAAAATGAAGGCATATAGTGCTGGAGGATTAACTGATTATGAGAAAAAAGCTCAGGTGGCTGCAAAAGCATTGGATGAACAAAATGCTATTTATGTTCATTTGAAGGGACCAGATGAATTCGGTCATGATGGAGACGCACATGGCAAAATGAAAAATATTGAAGAGATAGATAAGAGGTTTTTTGGAACATTATTGGATAATATAGACACATCAAAAGATACTGTGATTATTTCAGCAGATCATTCTACGCCATGTATTAAAAGAGGACACAGTGATGATCCTGTTCCCTTGTTAATCTCAGGAGATATGGTACCGAATGATAACTCGCAACGTTTTACGGAGAAGGAAGCAAAAAGGGGAAAAATAGGACTAGTTGAAGGAGTACAAGTAGTTAAAACTGGAATTGATATAATTAAATCACAAAAGTAACGATTTCTTTTTTATCTAATATTTCAATTATTTTTTGTTTAATCGAATCAATATTAACATCATGATATTCACCAGTTTTATCATGTAATTTTTTTAATGCGCGGTTCAACACTGAAAGACATATTTCGTTTTCGTATTTCTGATAATGCACAAGGGCTGCGGCGACAAGTATTATTCCTTGAATTAGCTCTTTTTCATCACCAATACACTGTTTCCATGCACCCTCTAAGGCTTCGTGACTTTCCCAAAATCTTTCATTATTAAAATAAAAAATTCCATCCTTAATTGACTGGTTTTTTTCAATTTGCTCCTCAATAATATGTCTAGAATGATCAACTTTTCCAATTGGAAGTAACTTTTCCAGTAATAGTTCAAGATTATTTTTAGGAATGGAAATATCTAGCTCGATAAATTTGCTTGATACCCTACAATCACGAATGGTTAAATTCATTCCGTAAGATAAATCTCGTGCATTAGAACGGATGGTTTCTGCGTCCTTTGGACTATAATCAGAATTTTTCAAGTGAATCATAAATCTATCCATGATTTTTTTATTACATGATTTCTTAAATTTGTTAGTAATTTGTTGAAGATTTATATGAAATACTCGAAGGAATTTGAATATGTCTATGATTACAACATTAAGTGATGAAAATAACTCATTTTTGTCTAGGCGGGAAATTACTTGTGATTTTAAAGGATTAGGTGGAAAACTGAAAAAGCTAGAAGCCATAGACATGATTACTAAGGAATTCAAATTGGATGGAAAGTTTGTTATTCCGATTAAATTACAAAACCATACTGGGCTGTCAAAAACCACTGGTATTTTTTATGTTTATGATGATGAGTCATTAGCAAAAAAACATGTTAATCCTGTAATTTTTACTCGTTTGGATAAAGCTAAAACTAACAATGAAAAGAAAGAGGAAGTGAAAGCTGATGATAAAGAAAAGAAAGAGGAAGTGAAAGCTGATGATAAAGAAAGAGGAAGTGAAAGCTGATGATAAAGAAAAGAAAGAGGAAGTGAAAGCTGATGATAAAGAAAAGAAAGAGGAAGTGAAAGCTGATGATAAATTAATTGAAGGAAAAAAAGATGAGAGTGAAGGCAATTAATGGCTGGAAAAAAAGGCACAAGTCCAAGTGTTTACAAGTATTACAAAATAGATGGTGAAAAGGCGACTAAAACACATAAGATTTGCTCACGTTGTGGTAAGGGTGTTTTCATGTCAGAACATAAAGGCAGAAGAACTTGTGGGAAATGCGGTTTGACAGAATTTTCCTAGTACAATCTTTTTTTTCTTAACTTCGAACCTTTTAATTCAAAACTTTCGATTTTTGACATTAGGTTTGATTTTAATTGTATTTTTGAAATTAAATCAGTTGATAACTTTGTAACGTTGGTATCTAAAGCAATCTTTGTTGTTGGTAGATTTCTTTCAATCCAAAATTTTATCACTTTATCCTCAAGTTTATAATCTCTGAATCCAGATGGGAATTTTTTTGTTATATGTAAAAGTAATGTCTTATCATTGAATACCGCACGTGGCTCAAATAATCTTTCATTATCTGCATAAACATTTTCAAAGAGATTGGATGAGATTTCATCGGAAAGTAATTCCATTTTAGAAATTTTACGCATCAATTCTAAATAATGCAAAAATTCATGTGCTAAAATAGCATGTATTGTCCCCTTCAGACCATATGCTACTAATGGAGCAGATATTTGAATAACAACTTGGAAAGCATTTTCAGTAGCAATTGGAATAGTTCTTGCAAATAATATACCATACTCAAAGGAGCCTACATTTGATGAAGATAGTACTATAGATGGCTCAACATATGCTGCGGGAAAACTCACACCTGAAGCTTTTTCTAATCTATTAATTCCAGAAACTACTATGGGAAATCGTTTGACTATCAAAGCATATTCTTTTTCTGGCAAGATTCCATTCTGAAATGCCTCCTTAACTTTCACCAAGGGATTCATTAACAATAACCACTTTTTAATTACAAAAAATGTTAATCTTGGTAGTTGATTAATTATTTTGACAAGGTTATTTGATTAATGTCAAATTTTTTACAAAAACACTCCACACTTAATATCTCACTGATATTTGGGACAACATTATTTCCCTCAACAAAACGTTTTATCGGCAATCCACCGTCGGCATCTATATTAATTGTATGTGAATGTAGAGAATTTTTCTTATATCTTAATTTATAAATTGTTTTTTTGATTTGCTTTCCACGTTTATCGATAAGTGTTATTGATATGTTTTCGAGTTGTTTCAACTTTTTCAGTTTATCAGAAGGAACACTTTTTTTTGTTATAATTGAAATTGTAATTTTAGAACGGAACGGAATAGATCCTTGAGGTATATGATCTATTGTTCTTAGACCGTTAATAGTAATTCCATCAAAAACAGATTTTTTTGATAGCTTAACATTTTGTCGTTTTGGTGAAAGTAGTTTTGCAAAAAAAGGTCTACCTTTACCTTTAACAAGGCTTGTTTTATCCTCTCCACCTATCCATGTAAATTTGACTTGATCCGTCCCAAATTTTTCATAAAGAAATTGAGATATCTTACCTTCTACGCTGTCAAAGTGAGTTATCCCATGATTGTCACAAAAAATACATCCAGTTCCTTTGCAATCTTGACATGATTCTTGTTTTTGAGATATGCCTCTCTTATTTTTGAGATATCTGCCATACAAAAAAACTGACTTTGTTTTCACTTCACATTTCTCAGTTCTAAAATTCATTGTAAATGTGATATCAGGTAAAAGATGAACGAGATTACTCTTTGTTTTTTTAGATAACCTTTTTCCAAACTCTCTTGTAATTTCCGTTTTTATACCATCAGCACCTCTAAGGCGAAACTTTGAACGTATTTTATCATCTTTCTCAACAAGAGAACGCTTTAAGACTGCACCCACCAAAAATGATGAGAACACATATCCGGTTGATGCGTCTTGCATAATTTTTACATAAAAATCTGTTAGTGAGAATATATTTTTACAAATGTAGCATTTTGTGATAGTTTTAAAATTTAACGAACGCTTAATTCTGTTACCCAGTCTACTTGTTGAAGAAAATCCTGTAAGTTTTATGAAAAACCGTCCTAAGCAATTATCACAAAGTGTATACTCCTTAAGAATAGATTTTGACCTGAGTAAAATTTTGTCATATCCTTCAATCATACTATGTTTTTGCATAAAATACTAATCTTAATTCAAAATAATAAACAAACGATTAACCCATGCCAAGCTTACGAAGGAAACCTTGCATCTGTCTACCCTTGGATGCCTTCATCATGCTTTTTGAATTTTTGTAATTTTTCATTAATTCCTTAACGTCATGTTCAGGAAAACCGGATCCTCGTGCAATTCTCTTAACTCTAGATGCGTTAAGAAGATCTGGATCATCTTTCTCGTCTTTGTTCATACTTTGAATGATATACCTCCACTTGTCAACCTTCTCTTCCATTTGATCTATCTGATCTTCCTTTACCATACCTGACAACCCAGGCATACTCTCAAGTAGCCCTTGAAACGAACCAACTTTAGTTACCTCTTCAAGTTGGTAGTAGAAGTCCTCCATGTTCATCTTACCACTAGATATTCGTTTCATTCGAACATCGTCAGATTCATTTTCTAATCTCTTAGCCAAGTCTAATACAGCTTGGATATCACCCATACCCAATAATCTACCAACAAAACGGGTAGGAGAAAATATCTCCAAGTCATCTATACGCTCACCCGTACCGATATACATCACCTGAGCGCCAGTAGCTGCAGAAGCAGCTAATGCCCCTCCTCCTTTAGCTGAGCTATCAAGTTTAGTAATTATTATTCCCCCTACAGGAACTTGTGAAAGGCTTCTGCCTGAGCAAAACACTGTTGACCTATTGTACCATCTATAACCAATAAGGCTAGGTCAGGACTAGCAACTTTGTTGATTTGTTTCATTTCATCTAACAAATCTTTTTCCTGCTTATGACGTCCAGCCGTATCGATCAAAATTATGTCAAGGTTAGCATTTTTAAAATGTTTTAAACCATTCTCTACAATTTTAGGAGAGTCCTTGTTTTTTTCTTCTCCATAAACTTCAACGCCAGATTTTTCACACATAGTACGCAGTTGAACCAAAGCGCCAGGTCTGAATGTATCGACACCGATTACACCTATTTGGTAACCCTGTTTTGACAAGAATTTTGCCAGTTTTGACGTTACAGTAGTTTTTCCACTACCCTGAATTCCCAGCAAAAGAACCTTGTTAATTTTTCCAGATTTGAAATGAAACTCTGTGTCATTACCTAACATTTTTGCAAGCTCGTCATATAATATTTTGACAATATGGTCTTTTCTTGATAGACCTGGTGGAGGTGTCTCATTTAGTGACCGACTCTCAATATTTTTTGTTATCTCAAATACTAGCTTGACATTAACGTCAGATTGTAGTAAAGAGCGTTGCACATCTTTTGATAACTCTTTGATAAGATCTTCATCTATGCCTGAAGAATTTACAATCTTTTTTATCGCTGCCCTCAGACTGGATTTTAGGTTATCTAGCATTAGAATTTAAACTAGCAACTTCTATTTCAAACCTTCCTCTATATCCATCCCAGATTTTTTCTGATTTAGATATCTTGATAGGATATGAATAGAGAGGACAGTCAACTACAAAAGTTTCAGCTTCACCACCTTCAAAAGTTAGGTTGAATCCATATTTATCAGATAACTCACTTAGCCTTAATACATCTGAAATGGTAATAATTTTTCCCAGCCAGGTTTCATCTAGACCGTCAGAAGATACACTAGTTAGGATAAATTTGAATCCAGAATTGATCAGATCATTCATGTACTCTTTTGGGTCTATCTTCCACAATGGAGTAACTGTTTTCAAATCATTTTCCTTGCAGATACTTTCAAAACATTTTTTCTGAAATTCACTAGATATTCCACCATGTACCACGCCCTCAATTTGAAAATCTTCCTTTGCTTTTTCTAACAGTGTATTAAGAATACTCATTGAATTCAATTCCGATGCAATCTGCGGAATTTTCATTGTTTTTGCCTGCAGTTTTGTTAACTCAATTGCAGGAAAATGTAATAGTTGGCTTTCAGGAGACTTGGGAAAAAGAGTTACCAAGCATTCAACACTATGTCCACTTCGTTTTGCCTTGTAAATTGCGTATGTACTATCCTTTCCCCCTGAAAAAAAAGAAGCTGATCTCATAAAGAGACTTTGAATTAAGCATTATTTCATTTTTTGCTGAAGGCTAAAATGAGGATGCTCAATTATCATTAGTATTCAGTTTACGACTATTTTACACGCATTATTTTAGTCCTGTCCATGACTTTCCAGTATTCAATATCCTTACCTTGTTCTAACTTTCCCTCAACTTCTTCGTCAATCATATCAACATCAATAGTTTCGAATGTTTCCGAATCCATGACTTGTATGTTAGAG
>JOTC01000031.1 GCA_000746705.1 Marine Group I thaumarchaeote SCGC AAA799-O18
TACAGTCAGTTATGCATACATTAGTATAATTCAGAATTATGTTTTTCACAAAAGTAGCTTTTTTACCAAATTTTTTACGTGTTAACGCACCTGCTACAAGACCCATGAGATGGACGTTATCTGAATCAAGCAACCTAATGTAATCATCAAATCCAAGTCTTTTACCCTGAAGAGAATTTGCAAGAATATCACCAATTTCAGAATCGTGAATCTGTTTAGTTATTTGACTCAATACTTGGATTCCCTTCAGTGACTATTTAATTCTTAGAAAATTGTGGGAGTGGCTATAATTTTTAAGTAGCATACAAAAATTATACCTTCTATGACAAGTGGAACTGAGATCAGGTTAAACAGAATTATGCGAAAAGGAAGAATGCTTTGCATTCCAATGGATCATGGTATCTCAAATGGTCCTATTGAGGGTCTTGAAAAACCACATAAAATGATTTACGAATGTGAAAGTCATGGAATCACTTGTGTTATAATTAACAAGGGTATCATCAAAACGCTTCCAAGACCACCTAAAGTTGGAATTTTAGTACATTTTTCTGCAAGTACATCTCTTTCCACTACACCCAATAGAAAAATGCTTACAGGTTCGGTTAAAGAAGCATTAAGACTTGGTGCTGATGGTATATCCTTACACATCAATATTGGTGGAAAAGAAGAACCAGAAATGCTAGCTGATTTGGGGCTAATTTCTGAACAATGTCATCAATGGAATGTTCCTTTGTTAGCAATGATGTATCCAAGAGGTGAAAATATTAAAAATCCACACGATCCTGAAATTGTTGCACATACTGCCAGAATTGGTGCCGAATGCGGTGCTGATATTGTCAAAACGTTGTACACTGGAGACATGGACTCGTTTTCAAAGGTGGTGGAAAGTATTCCTACACCAGTTGTAATTGCAGGTGGTCCAAAAGCTAAGACAGACATGGATGTTTTGCAAATGACAGAGGATGCTATGAAAGCAGGAGCAAAAGGTGTAACTTATGGAAGGAATATCTTTGCGCATAAATCACCAAAAAAAATTGTAGAAGCACTTGACGCTATAATATTCAAAGATCAAACGGCAAAAGAAGTGGCGAGTATAATTGGTAACTAGTAAACAATTAATTATTCATCCCAATGTTGCAAAGAACCAGCTTGTAAGGTTTGTAAAAAACCTGGAAGAGGAGGGTGTTAAGTTGGTTTATGCTGATCCAAAAAATTTAGCAAAAACAAAAATACAAACAATTTTTCCTTCTCAAAATGCTAATTATATTATTTTAGATAAAACCACTAAAAAACCCAAAGGAAAAAAGATTGGTAAGCGGTTTAAAGTATTATCAAATAAGGACATTGAGAGAATTTTTGATTCTGCGAAAAAAGGATTAGATTTTGTTATAATTGAAGTCAAAGACTGGAAGATTATTCCACTTGAAAATATTATTGCAAAATTACATAAATTACATACCAAGATTTTTGCAATAGCTAGAAATCCAAAAGAAGTAAGAAAGATGTTTTCTATTTTGGATGTTGGTGTGGACGGTGTAATTTTCAATACAGGTTCTATCAACGAAGTGAGGAATGTGATGGTCTATTTAGGTTCAAAACGTTTTGATCTTAGTGCAGCAAAAATAATAGATATTCAAGAGGTTGGTGACGGGGAGAGAGTTTGTGTTGATACAGCGTCTATGCTTACCGCTGGTGAGGGGTTACTGATTGGAAGTAGGGCAAACTTTTTGTTCCTTGTCCATAACGAGTCAGTTGGTTCCTCATTTACATCACCTAGACCATTTAGAGTAAATGCTGGTGCCGTACATTGCTACACATTATCTCCTGATGGTACAACAAAATACCTATCCGAGTTAGAAACAGGTTCGGAAGTACTGGTTCTTGATTCAAAGGGAAAAGCTAGACGAGTTGCAATAGGTAGATGTAAGATTGAAAAAAGACCGATGCTTATGATTAAAGCCAAAGTTAATGAGGAAACTGGTGGTATTATAGCTCAGGATGCTGAAACGATTCGTTTTATCAAATCGAACGGACACTTAGTATCAGTGACTCATCTAAAGAAGGGTGATTCGGTATTAGTCTATTCAAAACCTGCAACTGGTAGACATTTTGGAATGGAAGTATCTAACGAGTATATCTTAGAGAAATAGGAAATGATATACAAAACATGTGTTAGTATTGCTGAAAAAACTCCAAAAAAGCTAAAACAAACTCTCTCAAAAGCACTAAAAAAATCAGATTACGCGGAAGTCAGACTTGATTTTTTGAACCAAAATTCAGTTCCAGAAGCATTACAATTAATCAAGAAGGATTTGAAAAAATGTGTTGCTACTTTAAGACCAATTTCAGAGGGAGGAAATTTTTCAGGTAGTGAAAAAAATCAATTATAAAACTAATTGCAGAATATAATCCATTTTTGCTTGATGTAGAATTTAATACATTAAGAAAAAATAAAAACACGTCACACTATATTAAAAATACAGGTACAGATATGCTTGTCTCTTGGCATGATTTTAATAAAACACCAAAAGTTTCTGTACTAAGAAACAAGATCATTCAAATGAAAAAATTTTCAAATAATATTAAAATTGTTACAATGGCAAAATC
Source organism: Marine Group I thaumarchaeote SCGC AAA799-O18 (assembly GCA_000746705.1). The sequence continues at coordinate 2,608 of JOTC01000031.1, forward strand.
AATCAATGATGCATCGCATGTATTATCATTATACAGTGACACCAAAGTAAAATTAATTGCATTTTCAATGGGGGAATATGGAAAGATATCTAGATTACTTTGCTTACTTTTAGGAAGCCCATACACGTATGTTTCACTTGGAAAACCAATTGCGCCAGGTCAATTTAGTGTGGATGAGGTTAAATCAATCTTCACTATGAGAAAGTAGATGGCTGACACATATGCGGTAATAGGTGATCCGATAGATCACTCTCTTTCGCCAAATATTCACAACGCTGCGTTTCGTTCTTTAAATTTAGATTGTACATATATTGCGTACAAAATACCGAAGGATGAGCTAGCTTCAGGAATTGAGGCTCTAAAAGCAATCAAGATTAAAGGATTCAATGTAACAATCCCACACAAAATTGAAATGATGAAACTTTTAGATGAAATGGATACAACATGTAATGTAATTGGAGCAGTAAATACAGTATCAAATGAAGATGGAAAACTCAAGGGATATAATACAGATATGGTCGGTTTCTTGGATCCTATTAAAAAGAAAAATTTGCCAATAAAAGATTCACATGTGTTGGTTTTGGGTGCAGGTGGAGCTGCAAGGGCGATCATAACTGGAATGATTAAAGAAAAAGCGGGTAAAATTACAATTGCAAATAGAACTTTAAAAAATGCAAATGGTTTAGTAGAATTTGCAAAAAAAATTGGAGGTAACGTAAACGCAATTTCATTACAAGAAGCTAATAATCTAGTTTCAGAGTACAAATTTATTATAAATTCAACTTCTCTTGGTATGAAAA
>JOTC01000032.1:0-2196 GCA_000746705.1 Marine Group I thaumarchaeote SCGC AAA799-O18
GGGGTGATAATAAATATTCTTAAATTTTGACCAGTAAACATTTTTGTATTTTTCATCATCACCCCAAAGTGCCAAAAGTAACCATCAGAATCTTTAATCGCATAGTCACCTGGATAATAAATATTCTTAAATTTTGACCAGTAAACATTTTTGTATTTTTCATCATCACCCCAAAGTGTCAAAAGCATTCCAGGCCAAGGTTTTCTAATTACAAGATAGCCTTTCTTATTTGCTGGTTGTTCATTACCTCTCTCATCCACTACTGAAATATCTGTACCGGGAATAGGTCTTGTAGTTGAACCAGGCTTTAGTGGTATGGTCTCTAGACCTGGTAGAGGTGAAAGCATCATACCGCCAGTCTCAGTCTGCCACCAAGTATCCACAATTGGACATATTGTTTTCCCAATAGTCTTAAAATACCAACGCCAAACTTCTGGATTTATCGGTTCACCTACAGTTCCCAAAAGTCGAAGGCTAGAAAGATCAAATGAGTTTGGGATCGAATCACCAAACTTCATAAACATCCTCAGCGCTGTAGGTGTTGTATAAAATATTGTGACGCCATATGTTTGAATCATTTCCCACATTCTTGATGTATCTGGATAATCAGGAGCTCCTTCGTACATTACTTCAGTAGCACCGTGAAGAAGTGGTCCATAAACAACATAACTATGACCTGTAACCCAGCCAATATCAGCTGTACAAAAAAATACATCAGAATTTTTTATATCAAATGCCCATTGGAATGTCGAATGTAAATGCGTTAGATACCCACCTGTCCCATGCAGTACACCCTTTGGTTTTCCAGTTGTTCCTGAAGTATACAGTATGTAAAGTGGATGATTACTATCCAATTCCTCTGGTTTACATTCTTCAGGTGAATTCTTCATTAATTCATACCAAAGAGTATGCTTTGGTCCAAGTGATAAATTTTCGTCTACCCGTTTTAACAGAATTATATGCTCAACAAAATCTAGATCTTTGGTAGCTGCATCAACAATTTTCTTCAGTCTTATGATATTGCCCTTACGAAATCCAACATCTGCTGTAATAACTACCTTAGATTTAGAATCATCAATTCTATCCTGAAGTGAGGTAGCACTAAAACCAGAAAAAACAACAGTATGTATAGCGCCAATCCTAGCACATGCAAGCATGGCAATTGGAAGCTCTGGTACCATAGGAAGATAAATTGCAACACGCTCGCCTTTTTTAACCCCGAGCGATTTTAGAACATTAGCAAATTTGCAGACATCAAGATAAAGATCTCTATATGTAACAACCCGCGTTTCACCGTTTTCACCTTCCCATAAAATAGCAGGTTTCTGAGCATTATCAGCCTGGTGTAAATCTAGTGCATTATAAGATGCATTGATCTTTCCACCAACAAACCATTTTGCAAATGGTGGATTCCAATCAAGCGTTTTTACCCATCGTTGAAACCATGAAAGTTTTTTTGCTTGAGAATCCCAAAATGATACAAAATCAGAGTCAGCTTTGACTCTAGTCTGTGTATCAAAATTATTTAAACCAATTTCATAATCTTTACACATTTGTTTTCAATGATAAAACATACTAGTTATTTCTAAATGTTAAAAATAATATGAATGATAGAATTTCTACTATGCTTGCATTCTAGATAACCAATCTGACTCAGATTCAGTTTGGCACTCCGAGTTATTAGAATCATTAGGAGATTCCTGAATTGGTGGTTCTATATTCTCAACTGGTGGCTCTGGCAGTGTACTTTCTGGTTCAGAATCCACTGTTGTAGATGCTGATGGTTGATAATTGCCTGATTCAGTTATAGTATGACCAGATGTATCAAGATAAGAAACGGCTGATTCTTGTATCATCTCTTTTGGAGTTTTGATTACTTCTATACATTCCACCGAAAGATCATCAAGACGTCTTTGCACATTACTAACCTCATCTTTTTCATGTGATAAACGTTCAAGAAGATTGTTACAATGCTTTTGTACAGACTCGAATGTTAATTCAGTAATTTCTTCACTCTTAAACTGAACACTCGTATCAAATAAAATCATTTTAACTGTTTTTGCCTGACTATCTAATTCATCTAAACGTGTTGTAAGTTGAGTCTTAATTTTTACTTCAGCCTCATCTAAATTCCTCAATTTTGATTTGTATGTTTCATGAATTAATTCTGCATCAGGTTTCATCTCATCATTTTCC
>JOTC01000032.1:2275-2865 GCA_000746705.1 Marine Group I thaumarchaeote SCGC AAA799-O18
AATATAGATTGCAACGTCCATCTGTAATACAAGCTGCTCAAATGGAATTTGTCTAAGTCCATCTGAACCACAATCAACACCAACTGTTTGAATGGTGCCATCAATATCAGTAAGTGTACCCAGTACCTTTCCTATATCAGTACCATACATATCCCTCACTGGCTTTCCAATAATGACCATCTCGTCCTTAGCCATATGCAATTGTTTTATGATAGGTATAACCGAACAGGTGTGAAAATGGTTACTCGTTTTTGTAAGAAGAAATTAACCTAACGTAAATGCATAAATCGAAATTTTAAAATCATGAGTAGCCACATATAATGATAAATGATTGATAAAGCAGAACTAAATCAGATTCTAGCATTTGTTGCAAAAAGATGGACTGACCTAAGCCGTGACCCAGACAACAAGGCAGTAAAAACTTTGCCAGGTAGTTTCTGGATGAATTCAGTTGGCGGTCCAGCTGGCAAAGGTAGATGGATTACAACACTGATGTATACTGAAAATGAAGAAGATGCAAATAATTTCAAGGAGGTATTATTAAGATGGCAAACAAAATCTCAACAGCAAAAACCATCGGATTTGATTCG
>JOTC01000033.1 GCA_000746705.1 Marine Group I thaumarchaeote SCGC AAA799-O18
ACTAGGCAGGGGTCGCAACTTTGATTTACTCAAAAACATAGCGGAATCAGTAAAAATCCCGGTACAAGTTGCTGGAGGACTTCGAAATTATCAGATTATTGCATATGCTTTGGAATTTGCCACAAGAATAGTGATAGGAACACTTGCATTCAAGGATAAAACAGTACTTGCTAGTTATCTAGCTCAATATGGTAATGAAAAATTGGTGATATCTGTTGATCACAATGATGGTCTTATAGCTGTAAATGGATGGCAGCAAACCACGAAGATACCATTAGTTGATGCTGTAAATGACTTCAAAAAAATGGGCTTTTCAGAATATCTGTCGACTAGCATAGTCAGGGATGGTACACTAGAGGGACCTGATCTAGAACCTCTAAAAAGAATAAATGAAATCGATGGTATCAACCTCATTGTTAGTGGTGGAATTTCCAATATTGACGATGTAATCAAAGTGAAGCAATTAAATCCATTTGGTGTAATATTAGGAAAAGCACTATATGAAAATCAGGTTACAATTGAGGAGGCAAAACAAGCATGACATTAACTAAAAGAGTGATACCTTGCCTTGATGTAGCAAATGGCAGAGTGGTTAAAGGTCTACATTTTAAATCAATTAAAGATGCAGGTGATCCTGTTTTACTGGCTGAAAAATATAGCAATGAAGGTGCAGATGAACTTGTTTTTCTTGACATTACTGCTTCAGAAGAGAATAGAGAAATAATAAAGTCACTAGTTTCTAAAGTTGCCCAAGTAATCAACATCCCATTTACTGTTGGTGGTGGCGTTAAGACGCTTCAGCATGCAAGGGATATACTTCTTAGTGGCGCTGATAAGGTTGCAATTAATACTGGCGCTGTAAAAAACCCTAAAATAATTACAGAACTAATGGAACTTTTTGGAAGACAATGTATTGTTGTTGCAATTGATGTTAAGAGAAACTACAATGTATCTGCACAAAAAAATGTATTCATGGATAATGGAAAAAAATTCTGGTTTGAAGTTTTCATTTACGGAGGAAAAAAGGAAACCGGGATTGATGCAATTGAGTGGACAAAAAAAATGGCGTCTTTGGGAGCAGGAGAAATACTTCTAACTAGTATAGATATGGACGGAACAAAGGACGGTTATGACATTAACTTGACAAGAGAAATTGTTAACTCTGTTTCTATTCCTGTTATTGCATCTGGCGGTTGTGGAAAACCTGAAGATATGATTGACGTTTTCAAAAAAACTGACGTGGAGGCAGCCTTAGCCGCTTCCATATTTCATTATGAAACACATTCTGTTAATCGTGTCAAGGAGTTGATCAAGGAAAATGGAATTCCAGTGAGGATATAGTAAAGATTAACAAATACAAATTTTATGACAAACTATGGAACAAAACATAACTAACATTGATTTTTCAAAGGGAGATGGTATAGTTCCTGTTATAGTGCAGGATGCTAACACTAATGAAGTTCTGACATTGGCATATTCAAACAAAGAATCACTTGAACGTACATTATCTACTGGTAACTCTTGGTTCTGGAGTAGATCTAGAAAAAAGCTGTGGATGAAAGGTGAAGAATCAGGAAACACGCAAAAAGTCAGGAAGGTTTTGGCCGACTGTGATTCTGATGCGCTAATCTATTTAGTGGAGCCCGAGGGTCCAGCATGCCATACTGGCGAGCGAACCTGCTTTCACAACTCTCTTAAAAGTTAAGTATTACTTAACTTCATATTAGGATATTTTATCAATAGTTTCACAAATGTTTGACATGAACAAAACCTTCCTACGATGTAGGGAATGTAAAAAGGAGTATGATTCTACTTTCAAGTATATCTGCGATGACTGTTTTGGTCCGTTAGACGTCCATTATAACTTTCCAACTATAACAAAAGACACATTCACAAGTCGCGAGCAAACTTATTGGAGATACTTCGATCTCCTTCCAATCATTGACAAGTCTAACATTGTTAGTATAAACGCAGGAATGACACCACTCGTTAAAGCAGAAAAACTAGGCAAGAAGATCGGACTTGATAATCTG
>JOTC01000034.1 GCA_000746705.1 Marine Group I thaumarchaeote SCGC AAA799-O18
GGTTTTAACTCAAATCCATCAGAAGCCTTGGTTAGTTCGAAGCTTGCTCCACATTCGGCACATGTTACAATCTCACCCTCAACAGCGTCCTCAGGGATAGTTATGCTTGCATCACATTCAGGACAATTGGTCATTTTCTAGATTTCCTCCCTTTTTCATCATTAATTATCTTTCTTTCTGTTTCCTTCGTTTGTTCCTCAAGTGGAATTTCAAGCAGATCACCCATTCTAATATTCTTCAAACCCGCAGCAATATTTTTTGCATTATCTACATCTTCTTTCATACCTAGGAGTGACATTAGATATTCTGCACCGGTCTTACCAGCTAATTCACCAAACACAATTTTTCGTCTATTTCCTACGCTTCTCGGGTGAATTGGTTCATACGCAGCTGGGTTTTTCAAAACTGCAGCAAGATGTGTACCAGCCTTATGTTTGTAGGCTGAAGAGCCAACAATTGGCTTGGAGTCATATGGTTTTATCTTTGTGTATTGTTCTATTAGTCTTGAAAGATCACCTAGCATATCAAGCCTGAAATCATTTGGTGATTTGTACAAATAAGTAAGTGCAACAGCAGTTTCGGCTAAAGATGGTATTCCTGTCCTTTCACCAATACCATCAATTGTTGTATGGATTTGATCAACCCCAGCATCGCACGCAGCAAAAGCATTAGCCAATGCAAAGCCAATATCATTATGAACATGTGCATCAAGCGGAGTATTAATTTCAGAACGAACACTCTTAACAAAATTATACATTCCTATAGGTCTTAAAATTCCCACAGTGTCCGGAAGACTTATTCTATCTACACCTGCATCTTCTATTGCCTTACAGACCTTGATTAGAAATTGAGGATCTGCTCTGCTTCCGTCTTCTACAGTGAATCTAATTTTTAAACCATGTGATTTTGCATATTCAACAGTTTTTACTGCTCTATTCAATGCCTCATCTCTGGAAATTCTTAACTTATCTTTGAGATGAATATCAGATATTCCAAGATAAGCAGCAACCCAGGATGCATCACATTTTCTAGAAGCATCAATGTCCTCCTTTAACGCTCTACCATGTGCCACAATGTCCGCCTTTAATCCCTGTTTAATGATTGTCTTGGTTGCTTCAGCATGATCAGGAGAAATGATAGGTGATATCTCAATCTGATCAACACCAAAATAATCAAGCTCCCAGGCAATCTGAATTCTTTGCTTAACTGTGAATGAAACACCAGGATGTTGTTCACCCTCTCTTAGTGTAGAATCTAGGATTCGTATTCTCCTGGGTTCCTTCTCAATGGAGTTGTATTCCTCTGCATAATAATTCGGATCATTCATTACTAAATTCGGTGAAGAAAATCATTAATATAAAGATAATCGTACTAGAATCGTCTTAATCAGGTGTTTTTGGTATTGAATTAGTCGATGTTTGTAAAAATAATACGATTTTCGATTATGTTATTGTTTTTAGAATTATTACAGTATTTGTGTCAATTACACCGGAAATTTTTCGCAAATCGTCAATACACTTATTGATCTCAGTAATGTTTGGTGCCCTAACGATTACACAAATGTCGTACTGACCAGTAATTTCGTAAACTGTCTTAACAGCATTGAGTTTTGTAAGTTTCGCAGAAACCTTCGATGTATCAATTGACGAGTCAACTGATACTAATACAATCGCACTAGTGCTGTCTGCCTCCCCAACTTGAACAGTGAATTTCTCAATAGTGCGATTGTCAACCATGTTCTTCACTCTTCTTCTTACCGCAGATTCAGACATCTTTAGCTTCTTACCAATCTCTACAAATGATTCTCTAGAATCTTTTTGTAAGAATTCCAAAATCCTTTCATCAGTTTTATCCCT
>JOTC01000035.1 GCA_000746705.1 Marine Group I thaumarchaeote SCGC AAA799-O18
TGAACTTTTCTATTTCAGTTTTTCAAGAAGAGAAAGACTAGCAAAATTATGCATTGTAACTCCCTTTCGGGATATATCTTGACTAAGCTTCTCACAATACTTACAAATGCTTTGATGACTCTTATTGTCCGTTGCCTCTAAAATAACAAATTTTTCTGCATAAGGAAATGCAAATTTTGGTTCGCTACGAGTAAATAAGTTCATATGGGCAAACCCAGCCTGTCGTATTTTCTCTTTCGTCACTATAGTATTTGCAAGATCAGTTGCAATATCATGATCGTTATACTCTAGATAATACATCGAGATAAATCTCTCCTCAGAACCAGTATCCCTTTCAAAAAGTTTTTCATCAATGCTAAAAACGAATGAAGGATTGATGTTTGTAAATTTGGTTGCATCTCTTATGATCTTTTGGTTATCATCAAATTTAGCTAACATGTAATGGTTAGTAGATGTAGGGAAATATGCTTTTATTTCATCTGAAAAAGTGGCGGTCACGAAGTGGATAGTTTTAATGTTTCTTGACGAACTTAACATCTCTTTTACATTAACTGTGAATTTGTCGTGAGTATATGGTACACAAATATAGCCATTACATTTTGAATCCAATTTCAATATAGAAACTAGAAGTATCATATACTTAATTTTATCAGCATAATTCCAACTTTTGTATCAACATATCAGCCCGATAGTTATTTAATGCTAAAATAGTTTGAAAATACTGTCCCAAGATAGCTCAGCCTGGTAGAGCTTCCGGCTGTAGTAGTTGGCTTAAGGCTAACTGAGTTCCAGCCTATCAGGCATACAGAAACCGGGTTGTCGAAGGTTCAATTCCTTCTCTTGGGACCACAATTCTTAAAAGAAATTCAAGGGGTGATAATTGCGCGACCGATAACTTTTCTATTTTTTAGATCCTCTAAAGCATTATTTGCTTCATCTAAAACATAATGCTTTGACACAATTGGTTTTACGATTCCTTTCTTAGCCAAATCAACAAGCTCCACTAAATCATTGTAATTTCCAGTGTACGCTCCCTGAATTGTAATTGCTTTTAGTGGAATTGAGACAAGAGGTAAATCTACCGCGCCACCAAACAGACCTACTAGGACAATGTTTCCGCGCTTTCTAATAACAGAAAGATCTAGTTTGACTGTAGGAGGTGCATTAACAAAATCAATTATACTATCAGCACCTTTTTCGTTGCATACCGTCATTATGTTTTTTGAAGCCTCAGAATTTTTGGTATTGACAACATAATCTGCACCCATCTCCTGAGCTTTCTTTAGTTTTTCATCATCTAAATCAGCACAAATAATATTTGCATTACTAAGTGCTTTTGCTATTTGAACTCCCATTAACCCGAGTCCACCAGCCCCAACAATTAGAATATTCTCGGGCGAATTTAAAATCGCTTTTTTTACTGCAGTATATGCAGTTAAACCAGAGCAAGACAGTGATGCAGTACCTTCTAAATCTATTCCTGAAATTTTAATCAAGAATTTAAAATCAGGAACTAGCGAATATTCAGCATACCCACCATCTTGAAATACTCCTAGTGACTTTGGAGCCTCACACAAATTAGTATCACCTTTCTCACAAGTTGGGCAACTACCACAGCCTATCCAAGGGTATACTAATACATCATCACCTTCCTTGATTCCCACAACAGAATCTCCAATTTGTGACACTGCTCCAACAATTTCATGACCGGGAATAACAGGAAACTTTACTCCCCTGTCAGTAACTTTCATAAAACCATCACCAGTATCATATCCACCTTCCCAGAGATGAAGATCGCTATGACAAACACCTACGGCCCTAACTTTAACCAGAACTTGTTTACCAGTAGGTAGA
>JOTC01000036.1 GCA_000746705.1 Marine Group I thaumarchaeote SCGC AAA799-O18
GTTAATTCCGAATGATTATATGATCTAACTGATGGTTAATTATAGTTGGAAAATATCGAATATACTGGAACAGTATATGTCCTTGATCATAAATACCCAGAACCATTAATTCAACATAGTGTAAAAAAATTACAGCAACTTGGCATCAAAAAAGAAGATATTGAGCTAACAGATGCTCCAGATAATCCTCAAATTGGGAATATTATAGTTGAAGTCTTCCCATATCACTTAGACATTGCACGAGTAAGAACTATTAGAAATTCTTCGTTTATCAGTGGTACCATAATGACGGTAGAGCTAAAGAGCGATGCTGAAGGCAACTATATTGGTTAATTTTGAAAAATAGCACCAAAAAAAAGAAAAACACTGTCACATATGCCGCTGTAGTCATTGGATTAATAATAATTTCATCAACGATCTTTTTTATGTACTCAAATGAGCAGGCAAAAACTCGAGGTCAAACATTTGGAAATGAATTAAAGGTAATTCAAGATGATTTGAAAAATGTTACTCATTCTCTAGATTCCAAGATTTCTATGTTTAAAGAGGGAAATATTGACAGGGAGAGTTTTTTAGAATTTACTAAAAAGCATGAAGAAGAAATGGGTGAGATTATTTCGCGGTACAATTTTCTGCTAACACCAAAGGGTTTTGAAAAAGCAGTAGAACTTTTCAAGCTGTCCTCTAAAACACAGCTCCAAAGTGACATCCAAATCATTGAATGGGTTAGAACTGCCAACAATGCTGCCCATATTAGATCTGATACTTTACTGCAAGAATCATTTGAATACGAAATGGCTGCCTTGGCTGAATATAAACGGGCACAGGGAATGATGAACCCATAACTTCATTAATTATATTATAGATTAGATCGTATTGCAAATATTCAGTGTGTTTCTTATTTTATTGATCTTTGTGATTCCCGACGTTTGGGCTCAACCATATATCGAAAACGATTATCACTATATTGGGTATGATGGCACACTCCACATAGTTGGTGAGGTTATAAATGATTCAGATAAACCGTTAAACCAAGTCAATATATTTGCGACAATTTATTCAGATGATAAAATAATTCATCAAACAAATACGGAAACACTGACCAACGTAATCATGCCTGGTATGAAAGGCGTCTTTGATATCACTATGACAGAAAACATTGAAGGAGTTGACTCGTACATATTAGATATTGATTATAAAATTACACACCCAAAAAGCCAAGTTATCGAGATTACTTCATCTCAACTTAGTTATACCCAATTTGATAATCTGGTAATACAAGGAACTGTTGCCAACAATGGAGATGCAACAGCAAATATGGTTAAAGTGATTGCTACACTGTATGATAGAGATGGCAATGTTATAGCGGTTTCACAAATTAGAACAGAACCAGACTACTTGAGAGCAAATGATGAAACATTCTTTTTAATCGCCATACCGGGCGGAGACAATACAGATAACATTGTAGATTACTCACTTATTGCTGAATCTGAAGAATATACTGCAGTACCAGAGTTTCCTTTTGGTTCAGGTGTATTGTTAATAGCTTCGCTTTCAGCATATATTGTATTAACTAAAAATCCATCTGTTGTCACAAAAAACATAACACGTGTAACTAACATAGGATGGATTTTAAATCGTTTTAATTAGATTG
>JOTC01000037.1 GCA_000746705.1 Marine Group I thaumarchaeote SCGC AAA799-O18
TTGAGATATTTATCTTGGCATCAATCTCTGTCTTTTCAATTTCTAATGCTGTGTTAATAAGAGTAATTTTAGAGTTAGTAATTTTTTTTGGCATTCCAGCAACGTGAGCCGCATCATAATTGATGTGTATATCATAACCCTTCAGGAAATCAGCTAGTTCCTTAACGGGATGAGGAAACAAAAACACAGATCCACCAAACATGGCTATTTTTGGGAGCCTACCTTGTTTTTTCAGTTCCTCAACTTTGGTTTTTGTTTTATCAACATCAAGATTCATTTCATCAGAATCAAATGCGAAAAACTCAATTTCTAGACCATGTACAAAACCAGCAGTTCCGTGATGTTCTTTTTTACCATGAGAGATATGCCCACCAGCTGGAATTGATGGCGCAATCATAACATCACCAGGATTTGAAAAGGCTGAATAAACCGCCAAATTAGCAACAACGCCTGAAATTGGTCTTACATCAGCAAACTCGGCTTTGAACAGCCTCTTTGCAAGATCCATACATTGAATTTCAACCTCATCAATGTAGGTGCAGCCAGCATACACTCGCTCCCCGGGCCAGCCCTCAGCGTATCTATTACCAAAATCAGAAATTATGGCTTCCCTAACAGCCGGACTAGGGATGTTTTCGCTTGCAATTAAGGGAATAGAATTTTCAAACCATTTATTGTGTTTTTCCAAACTTGTAAAAACGTCATCGTAAGCGTCCTTATTTGGCGAATTGTTTGTCATACTATGTACGCCAGTTTTCCCAATTAAAAAATAGCGATTGATTGTAGTGGGAGTAAACAAGGTATAAAATAGGGAATTGAGCGTTTTTTCTAATATGTCAGCTCAAGCAACATCAGCAAACATGCCTGTTGTTTTGCTTAAAGAGGGTTCATCTCAAACAAAGGGTAGAGAAGCTCAAAAAAACAATATTTCTGCAGCTAAAATCATCGCTGAGATTTTACACACAAGCTTGGGTCCAAGAGGAATGGATAAAATGCTTGTTGACTCGTTAGGAGATATCACAATTACAAACGATGGTGCTACAATTCTAAAAGAGATTGATGTACAACACCCAGCTGCAAAGATGCTTGTTGAGATTTCAAAATCAACAGATAACGAAGTTGGTGATGGTACTACATCCGTTGTAGTCCTTGCCGGCGCACTCTTAGAACAAGCAGAGTCGCTTATCTTACAAGATGTTCATCCTACAATAATTGTAGACGGTTACAAAAAAGCGGGAAACAACGCTTTACAATACATTAAAGAAATAGCTGAAAAGGTAACTCCGGACGATAAATCAGCACTGTTAAACATTGCAAAGACTTCCATGCAAACAAAACTTGTACGAAGAGATTCAGATAAACTGGCGGATATTGTTGTCCAGTCTGTACTGGCAGCTTCTGTAAGAGATGGAGAAAATTACACCGTAGATGTGGATGACATCAAAGTAGAAAAAAAGGCAGGCGGTTCTATTTCAGATTCTTCAATCCTTCAGGGCATTGTACTTGACAAAGAAATTGTCCATTCTGGAATGCCAAAAAAAATTACTAACTCTAAAATTACTCTTATTAACACAGCATTAGAAATTGAAAAGACAGAGATTGATGCCAAGATAAATATCTCAA
>JOTC01000038.1:0-2568 GCA_000746705.1 Marine Group I thaumarchaeote SCGC AAA799-O18
TCTATAGATTTTCCGATAGATATTGTAGATGTTTTTAGACCATCAGATCAGGTTTTGGAGGTGGTTCAGGAAGCTATCAAAATCAAACCAAAAGTGATTTGGCTTCAAGAGGGTATCCACAATCTGGAAGCTGAAGAACTTGCAAGAAAGCATGGAATTAAAGTAGTTTTCAATAGATGTATGTTAGCCGAACATCAACGTCTTTTCTAATCATGTCGGACCAAACATTTTCTGATTTTTATAAATCTCTACTTGAACTGGTAAAGAAGTTTGAGAGGAAAAATGTTATGCTCAAGATGGAGGAGGATATACCACTAAACATGATTCGAATATTCGGCGAAAAGACTGACTCCGTTTCTCGTGCAAAAAATAGTTTGGAGGATGTTGTGGAATTAGCTAATACCACAGCGGAACATCATCCATACTGGGCATTGCTATACAATTCTTCACTGATTTCCAAAATAATACTCGAAAAATGGGATGAAGATATCACTAAAGAAGATCTTAGCGAAATTCTATGGCTGATTTCTGAATTAAAAAACTCGTGTGAGAAACTTGAAGATAAAGCGATTGAATAATACAGCAGAGATAAATAATTTGAATCCAATTTTTAATCATGCCAATTAAAATCGGCCTTATTGGCAAAACAAATACTGGGAAAACAACTTTCTTTAATTCTTCTACATTATCTACCGATGAAATTTCAACTTATCCGTTTACCACTAAGAAGTCATCAACTTCTGTTGGACATGCTATCCAGGATAATCCAAACAATTCAAAATGTAGTGATGGTTGGCGATACATACCTATAGAATTAATTGATTTACCTGGATTAATTAAAGACGCATGGAAGGGAAAAGGTTTAGGCAACCAATTTCTTTCTATTGCATCACAATCTGATGCTTTACTTCATGTGGTTGATGCATCGGCAAGTATAGATTCATCAGGACAAATCACAGAAACTGGTACAGGTGATCCAGTTTCAGACTTTGCTGATATAGAGGAGGAATTGAATAAGTGGTATCTAAAAATCTTTGAGGGTAATAGAGAAAAATTACAAAAAATGATTAAATCAGAGAATGATCAGATAGCAGCGTTAGCTGAACTGTATCAAGGTTTAGGAATAAAAAAAAGTCATGTTATGGAAACGTTGAGGATAACAGGACTTGAGGGCAAGAATACTGAAAACTACAATTTACAAGATAGTAAAAAATTTTCATCACAGCTTAGGAAAATATCAAAACCAACACTAATTGTTGCAAATAAAATTGATGTTCAAGGAGCAGATAAAAACTTTGTACGTCTACGTGAACGATATAATGATATGATTGTAGTTCCGGCAAGTGCTGATTGTGAGTTAACACTTAGGCGAGCTGAACAAAAAAACTTGATAAAATATTCACCTGGTTCAGAACAATTTGATATATTGAAAACCAGTGAGTTGAATAAAAAACAAAATGATGCATTAGATTTTATTAAAAAGGATATAATGGGTGAGTATATGCGCACTGGTGTCCAATTTGCAATTAACGTGACGGTTTTTAAATTATTGAAAATGAACTCCATTTATCCTGTCGCTAATCCTGAGAATCTTTCTGATAAAAAAGGACGAGTTCTTCCTGATCTGGTATTATTAAAGGATGGGGCAACTGTTATTGATTTAGCAAAAGAGGTTCACTCAGATTTAACCAAGGGTCTTCTATATGCAAAAGATTTAAGATATAATTTGAGAGTTCCAACAAATTATCAATTACGAGACAGGGATGTTATTTCTCTTGTGAGCGCATCAAAAAAATAATTATTCCGCTTTAATTTTTTCTTGTTTTATCCATCTTGTGCTATTTTTATGATCTACGAAAATAATATTTTTCTCCATGATTTGGTCTCTAATCTTATCCGCGTGCTCAAAGTTTTTCTGTTCTCGATATTCATTTCTTTTCATTATAAGTTGATTAATCTCATTCTTTTCCACATTTGAAACCTTCAGAATCTGGATTCCCAATACGTCCATCATATTCTCAAATTCTGGTAAAATTATACTTGATGTAGTTTGAGTAATTTTTTCATCAGCTGCCATGTAATTAATCTCCTTGATTAATCTGTAAAAGGCAGTTAATGCGAGCGGCGTATTCAAGTCATCATTTAGCGCAGAATCAAATTCCTTTTTACATTCACTTACTAGTTTTTTTGCAATGTTATCTTCACCTGTTCCTTCAGCCAATCTTAGTTCATAATAACACGATTCTATTTGCCGAAGTTTTGTAATGTTTTCTTTTAGAAATTTCTCCGAGTAATCAATTGGTTTTGTATAATGTCCAGAAATACAAAATAATCTGATGATATTCGGTCCCCAATTTTCAAGTACATGTTTTACTGATTTTACGTTTCCAATGGACTTGGCCATTTTTTCACCGTTTATGGTTATCATACCAACATGCATCCAGATTTTTGCAAATTGTTTAGATGTGCTAGATTCTGATTGAGCAATTTCATTTTCATGATGTGGAAAGATGAGATCCCTTCCCCCTCCATGAATTTCAAAATTTTTACCAAGGTATTTCAAACTCA
>JOTC01000038.1:2583-4340 GCA_000746705.1 Marine Group I thaumarchaeote SCGC AAA799-O18
CCAACCTGGTCTACCTTTGCCCCATGGGCTATCCCAGAATGGTTCAGTTTCTGAAAACTTCCATAATGCAAAGTCAAGAGGGTCATTTTTTTCTTTGTCAACTATTACCCGTGAACCTGCAACCAAATCGTTGGTCTTTTTTTTGGATAATTTACCATATTCAGAAAACTTTGATACAGAAAAATAGACACCATTTTTTGTTAGATACGCATATTTTTTATCAATAAGATTTGAAATCAAGTTATGCATATCATCAATATGTTCCGTTGCCTTTGGATAACGTGTAGCTCTTTTAACATTCAAGTTATCAAAGTCAGTGTAATAATGTTTAATGTATTGTCTAGCAAGTTCTAGTGCTGGTATGTTCTTTTCATGTGCTCGTTCTATTATTTTATCATCTATATCAGTAAAGTTTTGAACAAATTCTACGGGAATTTTTTGTGATTCCAGAAACCTACGAAGTACGTCAAAAACTATAATTGTCCTTGCGTGCCCAATGTGAGCCTCATCGTAAACTGTCACGCCACAAAGATAGATCTTAGCCTTATCTGAAAATTCTAACTCTCTTTTTTTATTTCCAAGAGTATCAAATATCAGCATTAGTTAACTCTTTTGTGTTGGCTTTTTTGGTACATCTGGTAAATCTTTTCTACGGATTTTCCTGAAATTTCTGTCTTTTGAATGGTTTCATCTACTGATAATTTTTTTTCTATTAGGCAATATAGTACAGAGTCAATCTCTTCATATGAAATACCAATTTCTTCTTCTGCATCATGTCCTTTCCAAAGATTGGGACTACTTTTTTTAGTGATTATGTTATCAGGTACACCTATGTTTTTAGCAAATTCTCGTAATTGTGTCTTGTAAAGTGATACTATTGGAAGTATGTCTGCACTTCCATCACCAAACTTGGTGAAATAACCAATAAGGTATTCACTTTTGTCGCTTGTGCCTAAAACAAGGAAATTTTTGAGGTTCGCGTAATAATAAATGATGTTTGATCTTATTCTGGCACGTAGGTTTCCTAACGCAAGTTCGTCGGGTTCTAGATAGTTTGAATATCTTTTATGAATAGTATTAATATCAATAAGCTTGTAGTCAATTCCAATCTCACCAATAATCTTGAGTGCATCACCGGTATCACTTGATGGTGACACAGCAGAGTCAGGCATTACTAGTGCTAATGCATTTTTTTTGAACACTTTTGAGCAAAGACATGCAATTGTCGTAGAGTCTATACCACCACTTAACCCAAAAACAACACCATTGGCTTTTTTTTGTGAAACCTGATTTTTTAGGAATGATTCTATATTCTGCTGGATCTTTGCATAGTCTTGCCTTAAAATCTCCTGCTGGATTTCTTGATTCATATCAACATCATTGGATTCTAGGCATAAAAATTGTTATCTGATAAATTACGTTAAGAAGTTTTTTCATTTAATCAAAAAATGTACATTTATGATTTTTTATGAATTTTTGAAATTTATTACTATGATAGGCAAGCTGATTGTAACTGCTATTATACTAGGTGGTGGGGCTTTTCTATTGTTATCTGACAGCTTTGAGGAATATATTAGCCCGTATGCTAGTGCAACCGCAACCGATATTGAAAATTTAAAAAATGATCCTGCTGTACAAGATAAAATTAATCATGTAATTGAAGTAATTTATGAAAAATTCATTAGCTTAAAATTATCACTCAGTGATTTTTTTTAAAATAGTTTATTACAAGTCTATGTAGATGCCGTCACTTCTTT
>JOTC01000039.1:0-395 GCA_000746705.1 Marine Group I thaumarchaeote SCGC AAA799-O18
ATTTCCCCTACCTCGATGAATTATTAGACTTGCTGGAGAATTTAATTGGGTCAATTGCAAACCCACGCTCACAAAGAGGTGGCAGGTTAGGTTTTGAGCCTGTTGAGCCGCCTGACTTTAAAGAATACTTTGTATCGTTTGAAAATTTAGTTAGTAAATATCAGGATATGATTATTCGCAAAATCAGAGGTAAAGGAAAAGGGATGTTAAAGGATATTGTAGTAGATTTGGAAACTTTAGATTCTATACGATGTTTTTTCGCTGTCTTGTTTTTAGCACGTGACGGAAAAATTGAGATAGAACAACATGATAATGATATTGAGATTACATTAACTAACTAAAAGGTAGAAAAATGGTAAAGACAAAAAACGATAATGAGGCAACAGCAAGACTCG
>JOTC01000039.1:526-2029 GCA_000746705.1 Marine Group I thaumarchaeote SCGC AAA799-O18
GCGTTCAGAAGTATAGAAATTGTTATTTTGCCTGATGGAAATTATGTCTTTCAATTAAAACCAGAATATAGCTCCTCAGTTAGGAAGTACGCATCAAAACCAATTTTAGCTAGGGCAACACAAAAAACTTTGTCGTACATTGCTTTTGAACAACCAGTAAGCTCAAAACAGCTTGTTGAGATCAGGGGTTCTGGTGTTTATGGTCATCTAAAGGAATTACGACAACTCGATTTCATCAAAAACCAAAATATTGGAAGATTGAAGATTTATTCAACAACAGAAAAATTTCAAAAGTATTTCGGAATTCCTGGTGATGCTGATATCCTCAAACAGAAATTATTTAAAAGGGTAAGAAAAGCATCAGAAATAACTTCTAGCTGATTTTAGTGTTATTTTATTACAAATTTTCTAAAACTTTTTTAAATAATAATTTAATCAAGCGTAATTTCCCCGTTTTCTATAAATTAGAGTGGTTTGAATAAAGTTTGTGAAAAAATCAATGGAAAATTTATCCACAAGTAAAATCACAGGAGGTCGTCGTAAACCTTCACGTTCTAGAAAAAAATATGAACTGAATAGGTTTCCTAATGAAGCGCTCCTTGGAGAGCAAATAACAGTTACCAGAAAAGTTCGTGGAAAGAATAACAAGACTGCTATAAAGACGATTAATTTTGTTAACTTGGTAATAGATTCAAATGTCAAGCGAGTCAAAATTGTTAAAGTTTTAGAAAACGCAACTAACAACGACTATCAACGACGTGGAGTTATTTCCAAAGGGGCAATACTAGAAACAACAGAAGGTAAATCTCGTGTTATTTCTAGACCTGGGCAACACGGCACAGTAAATGCAATACTAATCAAGTGATCATATGAAAAGTTACGACCATATCGTAATATGGCTCGATTATTTTAACAAGACATTATCAAGAAAAAAAGGGAGAAGGTTACCAAAAGACAAATGTGTTTTTGATCCTTCACTAAAAGAACTGATTGAATCATCAAACGACGCTGGACTAAAACCAACAGAAACAAACGACCAAGTCAGATTTCCAAAGAGAGCATATGTGAGATCTGGCTATATAATTTTAGAAAAAAAATTTTCTAAAACAAAAATTCTTAATAAAATTTCAGAGAAATTAGTGATAAAAAGAGCCAAACAGTCAAAATAAAATTCTATCTAGCTCCAAGCT
This sequence comes from Marine Group I thaumarchaeote SCGC AAA799-O18, assembly GCA_000746705.1. Next base: position 1,717 of record JOTC01000039.1, read on the forward strand.
AAAGTAATTTTGACAAAACTCTATGATAACTATGTAAAATTTTAAAATATAATTGCAGGAGGTAGGGGAAATTATGCATCTTGCCAGAAGTGGCAGAGTCATTGTAAGACTTTCTAATACGGTAAGTCAGGATCAGATACTTTACAATGATAAAAACGTAAGAGTTGCAAAGGTTACTGAATTAATTGGACCTGTTGCTAATCCTTATGCGTCTGCCATATCCATGACGAATAACATCAAAAAAATATTTTGGTTTTTGATGAAATCGAGTTGTCGTAATTCCTTTAGATGACCATAAACACCAGAACCCCTG
>JOTC01000040.1 GCA_000746705.1 Marine Group I thaumarchaeote SCGC AAA799-O18
CAGCATATATTGTATTAACTAAAAATCCATCTGTTGTCACAAAAAACATAACACGTGTAACTAACATAGGATGGATTTTAAATCGTTTTAATTAGATTGTTTATCAGTGATAAATTGACAATTCCTAATAAAATCAAAGAGTTTTTGGACAACCAAATTCAATATTACATCACAGAAGCCCAATCATACAAAGAAATGGCTCAAGAATACAGTCCGAAAGTTGACTCGGTACAAGATACTGCATTTGGCATAATAGTTGGTTGTATTTATTCAAGCTTTCTTCAAGTATACACAAATCAGAAGCAAACTGTGAATTCGAATGATATGCAAGAATTCACAGAGATAATCATGATAAATGCCAGAATGATAAAAGACGCGATAATAGGAAAAAATGAGTTAGTATAAAACTTCAAAATACTACGAGTTAGAAATAAATCCTAAAAAAACACTTGAAAAACATGTCTGAAATAGTTCCATATGTAATCAAACAAATAGTTGATAATGGAAACGCAGTGCAGATTTCATTAACTGAAGATGTTGAAACCGAACCATTATCCCAAAAACAGTTAATCATGGAAAACGTATCCAAGAAATTAGACACTGAAACAAAAGAGCAAGTTATGCCTCTTTTGGAAGCAATTCTTCATTCACAACCAACTATCAAAGTAAAAAGTTACGCCCAGACAAATATCACAATTACGATGCCTAAAAACAAATATGATAAGATGGGAAGACCACAGGTTGGCGAAAAATTACAAGTAGATCTGAAAAAAATTTAGAGTTCTTTTTCTATCTCAGATAAATTAGAAAGTGGTAAAGAACAGCTAAAATTCTTACAGACAAAAACTTTTGTTTCAGTTTGTTGAAACTCCTTGCCAGAAAAGAATGGATATTTAGATAATGCAGTGAGATCTTTTTCATTTTTAACCATAACCATAATTGATTCTGGTAAGAATTTCTTTCGTAGGCTTGAAACAAGTTCAGAATCCTTATTGTTGATTATAGTAATTTCAGTTGGTTTCTGATAATACAGATACAACACATTGAGTAAATACCCAAATGCAAATGGATTTTCAGCTGCAGCTATTGCTTTTGATTCAAGAATTTTTTTGGGTATTTCTAAAAATTGTTTATTTTGAGTTATGTGGTACAATTTTAACAACATATATGCAGCGACTGAATTGCCAGAAGGCATAGAAAGGTCATAATTGTTTTTTGGTCGTATAATCAATTTTTCGTGATTATCAGCAGTAAAGAAAAAACCATTAGAAGGGTCATCCCAAAAATGTGTTATTAGATAGATCAGTTGCAAACAGCAAATACTTTGAATCTGATGTGTTTTCAAACATGTCAATTGATGCGTTTGCCATATACGCATAATCATCCAAATATCCGTTTAGTTTTGGCTGTCCGTTTTTGAATGTCCTATGCAATATATGATTTTTCTCAAAATTGCTTTGAAAGAAATCTATTGATTTTTTTGCAATGTCAAGATACTTTGTATTATCAGTTATTCTATAGCCTGACAGAAAAGCAGAGATCATCAAACCGTTCCATGAAGTTATAACCTTATCATCTTTTCCAGGCTGCTCCCTCTTGTTTCTAACTTCAAGTAATTTATCAGAACATTTTGAAATTACATTCTGTATTTCTGATTCACTCTTACCAAATTTGAAGGCCAAAGCAGATGAATTAATATTATTTGCTAGGATCGTATTACCTTTAAAATTACCGCCATCGGTTATGTCATAATAAACACAGAAGATTTTAGAATCCTCACCTAAAATTTTTTCAACTTCCTGTTTCTTCCATACGAATGTTTGACCTTCTTCACCGTTGGTATCAGCATCTTGTGCAGAGAAAAATGTACCATCACTTGATGTCATCTCGCGAATAACATAATCAAGGGTTTTTTTTACAATATTCTCAAAAAAAATATCCTTGGTAATTTGATAAGCTTCAGCATAAACCATAGGCAATAATGCGTTATCATATAGCATTTTTTCAAAATGAGGTACCAACCATCTTGCATCAGTAGAATAACGGTGAAAACCACCACCAATCTGATCAAAAATTCCTCCCTTTGCCATTTTTTTTAAAGTTAGTAATGCAAATTTTTCAAACTTGGATATTCCAGAAAGTTTTGAGTATCTAAACATGTATGATAAATCAGATGTAGCTGGAAATTTTGGCGCCTGACCAAAACCACCGTATGTCGTATCAGCGATTTGTAAGAGATTAATCGCTGCTTCATCAAGTATTGATTTATCAATTTCAGAAGGTGCAGTAAATTGTTGAATTTTATCTAGATTTTGCATAAAGTTATCAGCTGCCTTTTCAATGTCTTTTGGCTTTTCCTTCCATGATTGTGCCAATTGTCTACACAAGCTTCCAAATCCTGGTCTTCCATACGAATCGATTGCAGGAAAATATGTTCCAACGTAAAATGGTCTTTGATCAGGAGTAAGAAATACACTTAACGGCCAGCCTCCTTGCCCTGTAGACATTTGACAAACTTTTTGATAAATATCATCTAGATCAGGACGCTCCTCTCTGTCTACTTTGATATTAACAAAATTCTCATTCATGATTTTTGCAATCT
>JOTC01000041.1 GCA_000746705.1 Marine Group I thaumarchaeote SCGC AAA799-O18
CGAATCAAATCCGATGGTTTTTGCTGTTGAGATTTTGTTTGCCATCTTAATAATACCTCCTTGAAATTATTTGCATCTTCTTCATTTTCAGTATACATCGATGTTGAACCCGAGATTATCAATTATCAAAAAAACTTGAATTTGCTTGAGATTACAGAGAAGCAAATTATTGATATAGGAATACTTGTTGGAACTGATTTCAATCCTGATGGTTTTGAAAGAATCGGTCCAAAAACTGCGCTAAAGCTAGTTAAAGAATATGGTAAACTTGAAGAAATACCACAAATACAAGAACCACTGAAACAAATTGATTACAATCAGATAAGAAATATTTTCCTACAAGCTGATGTGACAGAAGTAGATAAAATTGGATTTAAAGACACAGATTATTCTGGAGTTTTGGATTATCTTTCCAATGAGAGAGATTTTTCACGTGAGAGAGTTCAATCCTCATTAAACCGCTTAAAACGTGGACTGGAAAAGAGAAGTCATACACTTGAAAAGTGGTTTTAGATGCAAAAATTCGTTAGGTATTTGAAACCCTCATAACACTGAAAAATATGCAAACAAAGATTGGTGTGGAATTTGAGATAGATTTTGCGCATACCCTAAAAGGTCATCCGAAGTGTGGTAAGCCACATGGACACACATCAAGGATAGTTGTTGAAGCATCTGGTGAATTAAGAAAAGGCGCAACGTATGAGGATAACATGGTAATAGAATTTGATGAGATGAAAAAAACATGTTGGGGTGTAATTCAACAGCTGGATCATGCAGATCTTGATGATATGTTTGATTTTCCCACATCTGAAAATATAGCTATGTGGATTTTTGATAACCTAAAGGATAAAATTCCAATTTCAGGAGTTAAATTCTTTGAAGGAAGCAACAAGTATTGCGAGATTTCAAAGTAAACTAGGTTTTAGAAAAACTATTAAATTATATACTTGGCATCCACATGAAAATAAAATGGAAACTGGTACCGTAAAATGGTTCAACCGTAGAAAAGGCTATGGTTTTATTCAAAGAGAATCCAATGATGACTTGTTTGTCCACAAGGCAGACGTTCAGGGATTTATCAATGAAGGAGACAAAGTCGAATTTGAGATCGGCCAAGGAGAAAAAGGACCTAATGCGACAAATGTGAAAAAAATAGAATAAGGCAAATTGTTTTTGTGATAGTTTTTACTTATTACGTAATATTTGCTTAGGGTATACTGCGCTATTTTTATTTTCAAATGTTAAATATCTTAATTTTTATTTTTTTTAACTGCTTTTTGCAACTCATCAAATGCTGTTTGAACTTCTTCTACTGCGGTTCCATCTTCAAGCGTACTAATATCTCCAATCTTATCATTCCTTGCAATTGACTTTAAAAG
>JOTC01000042.1:0-479 GCA_000746705.1 Marine Group I thaumarchaeote SCGC AAA799-O18
TAGTAGGTATCTTATTTTCCTTAAATTCAGTTAGCATTGGACCTGGAGCTATTCCCGTGTTCTTTGGTGGTACTACTACATCTACACCCGCTATATCACCACCCCTAGCCGTAAGCATTATTTTGTTTTTACCAAGTAAAACGTTTAGCTTGAATGGGGACATATTTGTAAACATAAAAAGACATTGACCAGTTAGCTTTTCCTTTAGTTTTTTAATACCAGGAATATCGAGTTTTTCAAATGCCTTTTGTGCAATTTTGTCTTTGATGCTAACAATTTCTACTTCGCCCTGAAGTTTTTTCCTTAATGGTAACAGCTGAGATGCTCGTACTTTTTCCATTCGTACAAGGGCAGTTACATTATATTTTTTTGGCAAGTCTTGTAGAAGTTGATACATCTGGGCTTTCTTTTTTGGAAATTTGGTTCTATTTTCATGCATTTTATTTTTTCGCCTGTTCTATTTTAACCAATTTTCCCAT
>JOTC01000042.1:654-2665 GCA_000746705.1 Marine Group I thaumarchaeote SCGC AAA799-O18
CCAAAAATGATTCAATTGGTGCATTAAAGGGTACAGGTGTAGGCATTTTACCTCTGGGTCCTAAAAGCTGACCTAACGTCTTACCAACAATGGGCATAAGTTTAGTATCAGCCAAAAAGAAATCATATTTGTTAATTACTTTCCTTGATTTTCTTTTATCTGCAGATAATTTTGCTAGTTCATCCTCATTTATTACTTGGTCGGCATTTGCATTTTTTGCTTTGATTCCCATATCTCCAGATGCCATAACACATACTAATGCTGACTTAGACATTTTCTTAGGTAATTGAATTATCTCATTTATGGCAAATCCTTTTTTTACATCAATATCTTTGAACACCATTATCATCTCTATAGATTGATTGAATTTGCGTTTCTTTTCACTTTCCTTGGATTTTTTTATTACCTCAAGAAGCTGATCTTCTCTAACCATACCGATTTTTTTTATAATTCCTACTTAAAATCGTTTAGAGGTACTTTCCATTTTTATCGCATTAGATTAAATCAGATGCAGGATATTGATAAAATCTATCTTTATTAGATAATTACTTGGTTTTTCATTATTGGAAAGATTTGATGAATTGGATATGAAACTTCTTCTTGAATTAACCAAGGATGGAAACATCTCAGTTCCATTACTTTCAAAAAAACTAGAAATCAATGCATCTGTATTATACAGCAGGATAAAACGGCTAGTGAGAAAGAAAGTGATAAAAAAATTTACTATAGAAATTGATGAATCTTTGTTAGGAATTGGTGTTAAAACATCGGTTGGCATTAATCGAGATCCTAAACTTAAGCAACAAATTCACAAACAACTCCTAGAAATTCCTGAAGTATCTTCTATCGCTGAGGTTACTGGAAGGTTTGATATTATATTACGAGTTTATACAAAAGATCTTGAGAACTTACATTCTGTTGTTATGGAAAAAATAGGAAAAGTTGAAGGCATACAGAATACAGAAACTTTTGTTGAATTGCAAAAAACTGACAAGGATCCAGTATATCTAATAAAAAATTTTGAAAAATCTAGGTAAATTTACTATCCCATTTACCTTCGTTAATCTCAGCAGTAAATTCCTTTGGTGTTTTTCCTTCGATTTTAATTCCTAAAGATACACACGTACCAACGATTTGTTTTGCTACAGATTTTACAGAGTTAGCATATGATGATTCTAATTTAACTTTCGCTACTTTGGCAATGGAATCCACAGAAACTTCCGCTACCCATTCACTTCCAGATGTTCCAGAGCCTTTTTGTATACCAGCCTCTTTCAACAAGAGTGCTGAAGCTGTTCGATTTCCCATTTTTTAGTATCAGAATCCACTGAAACAGTTACAGGGATTTTCATACCCTTAAACTCGCTAGTTTTTTCATTAATTGTATTAATGACCTGCATGATATTGATTCCGATTGGACCTAGCGCTGGTCCCAAAGGTGGTCCCGCAGTTGCTTCGCCACCAGTAACTATTGCTGAAATATTTTGTGTATCTCCCATAATTCTTCACACCTGATTTTGAAAATTTAATCCTTACTCTGACGTATTAATTTAAGATAATTAGCGTCTACAGTAACTGGTAGTTGATAAGAAGCATCCAACAGAACAACAGTGGCTTCTTCTTTTTCATGATCAATTCTTGTAACAGTAGCTTTCATGCCTTTGAATGGGCCACCAATTATCTCAACCGTATTTTCAACTGCAAGTTCTGATACAGTAGATTTCTTGATCAGATATTTATCAATCTCATTGTATGTTAGTTCTCCTCTTAATTGCCCACGTACATGTCTAAGACCTTGAACCGCATTAAACATGGATGAAGCATCCTCTGCTTCTACAACAATATATCCTTTCAAATCATCTAACAAAAGTACTGATTGAACATTTTTTACCCTAGGAAACGCAGGGTCAATTTCTATTTCTTTACCCCCTTCTTTGGATTTTGCTATTTCTTCTTCATCTTTCTGATCCAACTTTATTCTTGCTTCTAACATTCTCATGACAATTTTTTC
>JOTC01000043.1 GCA_000746705.1 Marine Group I thaumarchaeote SCGC AAA799-O18
GAAAAAATACTCGAACATAAAGATACTATTTTTAAGATTTCAGCCGTAAACAAAGATGTAGAATATGGAGTTGGTTTTTATGAAGTTTATTTTACTTTCCAAACGTATAACGACTCAAAAAAATATATCTGGAAAGTTAACATATTGACAGAAGAGATTTCACCTGTTAATAGTGAAGCAAGACAGATGTTAAACAACGTTGATTATTATGATTAATTTTTTAAAATTTTAATAAGTGCACTTTGGTAACTAATTAATTGACACTGCCAGCTAAACCAAAAACAAACTTTATACAAAAAAAAATCTTAGTTTGTTGTGGTATTGGTGGTATTGCAATAACTATCGCTTCAGTGATATTTTTTGCTTTTCCAAGTTCTACTACATATGATAATTATTCGATTTTGGTTGATCCTACTAAAGAACAACAAAGTCTTTTTATTATTGCTAGAGTATTAATACAGAATACTAGTAGTGAATCATTAACAAATCTTGCAATCGATTACGGTGAAGGTGATAAGGATTTTATTGGAACATTAAAACCAGGTCAAACAATCATATTGTCACCACCTGATGGAAATCCACTTCAATATGTCACTGTTACAGCTGATAATGATATCTACGTCTTTAAGGCATATAGAGAACCAGTTGCAATGCCTGGTATGATGGGTTCATGATTACATATTTAATAAAATTTTGAATTATTGATCTATGTTGAAATTCCTAACTTCTGGTAAAGTTAAAGACGTTTATGAATATGAAGACGGTAAATTACTCTTCAAATTTAGTAATCGGGTTTCAGCATATGATGTAAAATTTGAAGATGAGATACCAAAAAAAGGGGAAGTTCTTTGCAAATTTGCTGAATATTGGTTTAACAAACTTGGCGTGCCTTGTCATTTTGTGGAAAGAAGATCAGACACAGAAATTGTAGTAAGAAAACTTGACATGCTTCCGATTGAATGTGTTGTGCGCGGTTATTTTTATGGCAGTTTAGTTTCACGATGGAAGGACGGAAAAATTTCATTAGAAGATGACACGCAAACAGATCTTGCCGCTAAATTACCAAACCCAATCTTTGATCCTACAACTAAGTCAACACATGACATGCCAGTAAATAAGGAAGAAGCAACTACGCAGAAACTTGTTACTAATGATGAATATGATTTGTTGTCAGAAGAGTCAATCAAAATATATGAAAAAATGGTTAAGATTGCTGATAATGCTGGATTCATTCTAGCAGATCTAAAGTTAGAATTTGGAAGGGAAGATAACACAATAATTTTGGCTGATTCAATGAATTTCGTTTGTGGCCAAAGGATGCATATAAAATTGGTAAAACGCAGGAAGCATACGATAAACAACTTTTGCGTGATTGGTTGACCAAAAATGGTTATCAGAAAAAATTTGATGATGCACGCTCTAATAGCGAAGAACCAATTGCTCCTTCCATTCCACCTGATTTAGTTTCTAAAATGACTCAACGGTATGTTACCGCTTATGAGCGGCTTACTAGCAACACGTTTTAGCTCAGTTTTTATTTTTTAAAACTTTTACCACTACTAATATATTAGTAATATATTGATAATAATAGTAGCATTAAGAAATTATTGCTAATGGTTAATAAACATAAACATAACTTAATTTTAGCAGTACATTTGCATGTATGTTATGTCAGTATTGATGAAAAAAGAGATAGCAGTTGATAGGATCATAGCCGCAAATTATGAAGTGTTTAAAGCACTTGATGATCCAATTAGAGGAAAAATTGTACAGTTATTGAATAAAAAACAATTGAATGTTGTTCAAATAACACGTCGGCTTAAAAAACTCGGTTATAAAAAAGCAGTTACAACAATACGGCATCATGTTGAAATCCTTAAAGATTCTGGCCTAATCGAAATAATCAAAATTGAAGAATCACGAGGCGCAATAACAAAATATTATGGTTCATCTATCAGGCTACTAGATTTTACATTACCATCAGATTTTGATGAAAACTATTCAAAAATTATATCAAAAACATCATCAAAGCTTGATAAAATAATCAGTCCAATCCTAAAAAATTTTTCAAAAACACGAAAAATACAACAGATTAACTACAATAACTATATTGTTATGGAAATTATGAATAGATCCATCACTAATTTATTAGAAAAAAAATAATTATTTTATTTCTATAATTAATTTTCCACTAGTTTTTGGGTTTTGTAGTTTTTTTACCATTATTCTTGGTATATCATCTGAAGCTTTATCACATTTTATGGCAATAGTTCTAGAACATGTGAATGCACTTTTACGTAATACTATATCACTTGCATGTTTCAGAGTTAGTTTTTCTGATCCCTTTCCACGTATAGAAAAGGAGTGTCCATCAGCCACAATAGTAAATGCAATAGTTGTATCTAGGTTTTGTAGCTTTTTTTTGAATTTTTCTGGCAGATCTATACACGCAAGGCTAGAATTTGTACCAATAATACAGTCACCATTAACAGTTAATTCATCATCCTTAGTAATTTCTATGGTTTTTTT
>JOTC01000044.1 GCA_000746705.1 Marine Group I thaumarchaeote SCGC AAA799-O18
TGACTGTATTAGGGTAATCTATAATGTATTATTATTATTATGTAATACACATGTATTACATACATACATACGCCTTACATCAAAATGTTTTTCCTAATCATCTGTTCTTGATGTTTGAATTAAAAATTCATGTTTGTTTTTTGAAACATTGTTCAAGTAACCCATATCTAACATATCTTTGACTTTAGATAAAAAATCACGATTAGAAATTTTAATTTTAAATTGTTTTCTTATTTCTCTATATGCTTCTGACTTGTTTTTTGGTTCATTACATACGTTAAGTATGGCATATTCTAGATTACTCAATCTGTTTCAAATATGAAACTGTTCTTAATATAGGATCTGTATGAAGTATATTCATGTCAGATCTATGCGTAACATGCGGAAAAAGCAAATTTGCTCATTCTTTTGAAGAAGCGAATGATTGCAAAAAGAAAATAAATCAAGAAATTACAACTTTACGAGTCAGGAAAATTACTAGGGATTCATTAGCTAAAATTTGCACAAAAGAGATGTCTTTTGATGATGTTATCACACAATTACTCAAGAGTTATGATGACCATCTAAATGCCTTATATGGAGAGCAATAGGGAATTTTCTATGTCAATTGTAAATGACTTATGCTTTTACTGCAATAGAGAATTATCAAAACATACGCCTTTAGAACTAGTCTATTGTGTTAGAAAACTTACAGAAGTGATTGAAAAATGAAAAGGCTTATTGTTTGCACTCAGCAAACACGCTTTTCCGGATTGAGTAATCCATCTTTTCTTAATTCAACTTTGATAAAAATGATTTTAATTTCGTATATGTGATATATTTTGGTCGTTACAACCTCATTAGTAATTAGAATAACGATTGAAGAATTGAATGAAATAATTGTGTATGCAGAAACTAATGACATATACGATAATAGATCAGGTGCACCAAACAAATCAGGTGCAGTAAGAAAAATGATGTCTATTGCTTTAAGACTTGAAGAATTAAAGAAAGAAACTAAAGACAATCCCGAACTATTACAGCAAAGGGTTGATGAATTAACTGCTGAACGAGAACAAGACCATGAATTAAAATGGTTAGAAGAACAATCTTATGACAAATTAAAATTTATCTTAGAAAAAGCAAGTGAAGTTAAAGAAAAAATTTATGAAGAAAGAACTAGAAGATTAGGAAAAACATTTTGATGTAAGGCGTATGTATGTATGTAATACATGTGTATTACATAATAATAATAATACATTATAGATTACCCTAATACAGTCA
>JOTC01000045.1 GCA_000746705.1 Marine Group I thaumarchaeote SCGC AAA799-O18
GGTGGGGGATACGCCATTTCACAAAACTTCGTCCATAGACGCTGCCCAACAGCATCTATTAGCCACCAAAAAAAACCGATAGACGGCGTTAACTATTAACAAACCTTTAATACTCAAGGTATTGGCGTACCGCCAATACAAAAACGTTAACGCCTTTAATTCTTGCTCCGCAACTGAGTCTCAACGAATTGAGCTACGCCTTCGGCTTCGCTTAGCCACCCTGTAGTACTACTCCGGGTGGCTAAACAGTTTTTCTTTCAAGACCCCCTAAAAAAGAAAAAAAGAATAAATACTATCTCAACGACCAAAAATAATATAACGAACGAATTTCAACCTAAAGACTTATCTATCTACTTCTTTATAATTGTCAAGAGCGGGATTTTTTTACTACGTAAAAAAAATCACCTTTACTCTCTTGACAATCATATTTTTTTATGCACAAAAAAAAACATACAGCGAAGCGAAGCAACAGGAACTATCTATCCTCCACCCTTCGCTACCCAAACTAGTATAGCATAAAAAAAACCATCGTAGACCAAGGACAGCTCGCTTCGCTCCAAGAACTATATTTACCAATCCCCTCGCCACTAACAAGCCCCCCTTTTCATATTCAATTTAAGTAAAAAAAGATAAAATAATATTCTACGGAGAACATGTTCTCCGCAGAACCAAAAAAACATAATCGATATTCTATACCAAGAGAGAAGAAGAACCATATCCAAAAACAAATGTATATCATCTCCAACGAGGTAACCCAAGCCCCTACCCCTCACCTATATACCCCCAAGGCCCAAGTCCTCCTACAACATTCCTCGCACCCACTAAAGTGATGTGCGAGCCATTACTCCCCAAAACCCTATTTCAAAATACTTAGTTAATATTATACACCATAATACAAAACTTAGAGGAACGCACCCACTACTTTTTAGGGGGGGAAACGGTATGAAAACAGTTTAAGAAGAAATACCCCCCTAAAAAGCTTTTAACTACGGAAAGCTAATAATGGCGTCCCCACCTAGAACGGTGGGGGATACGCCATTTCACAAAACTTCGTCCATAGACGCTGCCCAACAGCATCTATTAGCCACCAAAAAAAACCGATAGACGGCGTTAACTATTAA
>JOTC01000046.1 GCA_000746705.1 Marine Group I thaumarchaeote SCGC AAA799-O18
CTTCTTGTTTGAAAAAATCAGGTTCATCTTCTGGTTTTGATTCTGGTTCTGGTTCTGGTTTTGATTCTGGTTTAGCTGTAGGTTCTGGTTTTGATTCTGGTTCTGGTTCTGGTTTTGATTCTGGTTTAGCTGTAGGTTCTGGTTTTGATTCTGGTTTAGCTGTAGGTTCTGGTTTTGATTCTGGTTTAGATTCTGGTTTAGCTGTAGGTTCTGGTTCTGGTTTTGATTCTGGTTTTGATTCTGGTTTAGCTGTAGGTTCTGGTTTTGATTCTAACTTTTCTTCTTTCTTTTCTGCTTCTTCTTCACCTTCATATTTTGATATTAAGATATAACCTTCGTCTGTTTTTGTCATTCTGACTCTGATCTTTCTAGGTGGACGTCGTATACCACGAGACCAAATTAAATGACTTACCTCCTCTTCAAGTTTGACCTCCTCTGTCTTCATATGATGTCTAGCAAACTCTTTGATCATGTTTATTGCTCTTTTTGCGCGTTGGTTATCAGGTGAAAGTAACACTTTTCCCAAATTGACAGTATAAACACGCTCAGCTTCCTGAGACAATCAGCCTACCTCCACATCAGTCTGTCTCCACGCCCTTCGTTTAGGATTAGTTCGAACAACTCTTTTCGTTTTCAGAATTATCCATGCAGGAACTGGAGATGTTTGCTTCTGTTTTTTTAATAGTCTTATTTTTCTTCCCGAATGTTTACGTGCAGCCATTATGTCTCAGGCAAGAAAAGCTCTTTTTAAATTAAACTCAAATACTTGTTTTAAACCAATTAATTTTTTTTGGAGAGCAACATAAAGATCTGCCTCAACATTCTTGCTGACGCACCCCAAATTTGGTATTTACCAAAAGTAAATGTGTACATCTCTTTTATGGAGCGATGCTCTGGATGCCTATCCTCAGCCATAGTCTTCAAAAATGGATCAAATGGTATATGCAAAATTGAATCCACCTCAGAATCAAAACCAGAACCTACAGCTAAACCAGAATCAAAACCAGAACCAGAACCAGAATCAAAACCAGAAGATGAACCTGATTTTTTCAAACAAGAAG
>JOTC01000047.1 GCA_000746705.1 Marine Group I thaumarchaeote SCGC AAA799-O18
TAGCTCCAACTGTTGAACTAGAAATTACACCAACTATAATAATGGATAAATTAGAATTTGAAAACTTATATATACAAACAAATAAGGAAAAAGTACAAGTAAACCAATCTTATAGCAAGAATACAGAAAATGGTTTAGAAGTTATTACCTACAAATTAGAAGATGGATACTTAGCAACGCAAGATTACTACATAGGATTAAAGTTTTTTGATGCAGATGCTCAAGAGTATGATGCAACTAAGGTTACTAAAGCAGTAGTAGGACATTTTGACTTTGCAGACAAAGATAGCTCAGGTACTGATATTAAATCACAGCTTATATTAGACGAAGAAGATATATGGAAAGAAGATGAGGGATATTTAGGTAATTTTTATGGGGATGGAATGGACTTTACAATTTTCACAGCAAACAGAGCATACAAGATTACTGTAAAAATAGAAGCTACTGAAGCTGAACCTGACTCATCTTTTGCAGGTGATTTTAAAATTGCAGGATTTAATAATATAACTGATTTATATATAATGCCAGCTGATGTTGATACACTTTCAAAAGATTATCAGGCAATATTTATTAATGATACTTCTGTTGATATAACAAAGTTAGTTCCAAAATTTCTAGCAAGCTCAGGAGCAACAGTTACAGCCAATGGGACTGCTCAAACATCGGGAACAACTGTTGTAGACTTCTCAAAAGGAGCTGTTAAATATATTGTTACGGATAATAGTAATACACAAGAATATTTTGTAAATGTAGTAAAAAAATCAGCAGATGCAAAATTATTTGTAAATGGTCCAAATGTAAGAGAACTACAACTTACAAAAAACGAAGGGCATGACATTTTTATTGCCAATGTTGGAGCAAAAAGCTTACTGGAATAGAAGTTACATTAGAAGATGCTCAAAATGTTACATTAGATGATTATTGGATAATTGGTGAAAATGATTCATTAGAGCCACTTTCTGATAAGGAAGATAACATTGCAAAAGTTAGACTTGTAGCAAATGGAGCAGGAGACATTTC
>JOTC01000048.1 GCA_000746705.1 Marine Group I thaumarchaeote SCGC AAA799-O18
AAATAAGATAATATATGAAGAATCCAAACGATACAGAATGAGCATAGTTCCACAGTCTAGACTGGATCTTCTGACAGAAATGGAAGAAGAGTATGGAAAAAAAGATACACAGTATTTTGTAAAACTGTTAGATCATGAGGACTATGTAATTCGCTGCAGAGCAACATGCATCCTTGTTGACATTGGTGGCGAGGACAAGGTGCAGTATATTGCTAGAGTTCTGAAGGATGATGTAAACGAACTTGTCAGACACGAGGCTGCATTCTCACTAGGGCAAATGTGTTACAGTAGTGGAATTGTACCGTTAGAGGACGCAACAAAAAATGATTCAAGTATGTTTGTACGACATGAGGCAGCTATCGCATTAGGTGTAATGGGTTCTAAAAAGTCACGCGAAACACTTGAGAACGCACTAAATGATCCTGATGAGCCAGTGAGAGACTCTGCTGTTGTTGCGCTGTCTAATCTGGAGTTTATGGAAAAGTTGAGCAAGAACGAAAAATTTGCTAAACTTACTGGTGGTTAAAGTCTAGAAACTATAGTTNNNACAGAAGAATCATCAAAGATTTCTGCGTCATGAGTTATGATAATGAATTGCATGGATGAATCTTCTTTAAGATTTGTTAGTTGAGATAAAACGTTAACAAGAGATTTTCTTCGTTCACCGTCTAAATGTGCAGTAGGTTCGTCAAGTATCATGAAATTAAGGTTTGATGCACCAAGAAGATGTGACATGCCAAGTCTTAATGCTAAAGCAACGCTTACTTGTTCTCCACCACTGAGTGATTCAATATCAAGTGTAGTGTTTCTAGAATAACATGAAATGTTTACATCACGTGTTTTTTCTGACAATGAAATTCTTTGAATCTTTGTGTTGAGTTTTTCTAGATATTCTGATGCTTTCTGTGAAATAATTTCTAAAGACCACGAACGAAGACTTTTGCCCACTGGACCGTCTCTGTTGTAAACATTCTCTTGTATATTTTCAAGTTCAGTGACATATTTTTCAACATGTTTTAGTTCTGTTAGCGTAGAACCAAGATTTTCTAGTTCTATCTTCGCTTTTTTGATATTTCCAGAAATCTCTCCATACTCCTGATTAATCTGGGTTAATCTAGTCATGGAATCAGCCCTAGATTCTATATTTTTCTGTAATTCCTGCTGATCAAAACCATCGGTTGATTTTTCAAGTGAGACAATACTCTCATAGATAGTTTTTGCATGAGAATCCAGATTAGCGATTCCCACTAGCTGACCTGGGATAATTGTAAGTGGTATCTTTTGCATTTGTTTTACTTTTGCCTTGATTTCTGCACTAATCTCGTCTAATTGTGATTCATTCTTAATTTTGTACGTACTGAGAATTGTTTCAGCTTTTTTGATTTCTTCTAGATCATGCGTGAAAGAGATATGAAAAAAAAAATAGTAAAAAATAAGAGTAAATTAATACA
>JOTC01000049.1:0-336 GCA_000746705.1 Marine Group I thaumarchaeote SCGC AAA799-O18
ATGAGAATCTTGTTTTTTAAACACTCCGTTGCAATGGCGGCGGAGATCGAACCGTCGGAATTGAAGCATCTTAGTACGACGAGGAACAGAAATCAATTGAGATTTCCCAAGTAGTGGCGAACGAAAAGGAAACAGCCCAAACTGAATCTTTTGTGGTAACACAAATAGAGATGTGGTGTTTTGGTATGATATTACGATCCTAGAACACAGCTGAAATGTTCTGGAACGTACTGGCATAGTGGGTGATACCCCCGTAAGCTAAGTGGTATAGGATCTTATCATTACCCGAGTAATTGTCCTTGGCAGTGGGCAGTGAATATAGGTGAAAGTAGCATC
>JOTC01000049.1:387-721 GCA_000746705.1 Marine Group I thaumarchaeote SCGC AAA799-O18
AAACTGAAAAGTACCCCGGAAGGGGGCTGAAAAGTGCATGAAACCTACTGGTTACAGACGTGCATGGCATGAAAGATGATTTTTCCATACCGGAGGTTCTAGCAATAGAGCTAAAAGTTTGGAGGTCAAATCATCAGTGTCATGCGTTCCGTCTCGAAACACGGGCCAGGGAGCTTATTGTCATGGCAAGTCTAAGCCTAAAAATGGTGAAGGCGAAGGGAAACCGAGTTCTCGCAACTTTTGTGAGGAGAAGCGTGTGAAAGTGCGTTGAGTCATGGCGGTAAGGCTAGAAGCCAGTCGATCTATTCCTAAGCAAGCTGAAGGTGGGCGAAAG
>JOTC01000049.1:878-1556 GCA_000746705.1 Marine Group I thaumarchaeote SCGC AAA799-O18
TTTTGGTATGGGGAAGAAATTCCTCACCATTATTTCAAACTCCGAATGGATATGCATCGTAGAAGCAGGGAGACGGGTTCGTGTGACGTAAGGTTCACGACCGAGAGGGGTTTAACCCAGACTGAAGTTAAGGTCCCCAAATCTTTGCTAAGTGTCAAGCTAAAGGGCGTGTTCATGCCAAGACAGCAGGGAGGTAAGCTCAGAAGCAGCTATCCTTTAAAAAGTGTGTAACAACTTACCTGCCGAGTGTGGGCGCCCCAAAAATGGACGGGGCTAAAGTAAAGTACCGATACTTTGGATATTTGTCAAAATGACAAATCATGGTAGGTTGGCGTAGTGATTGGGCTGAAGCAGGGCAGTGATGTCCTGTGGACCGATTTCTATTGCAGATCCTGGTGGCAGTAACAGCATAGTAGAGTGAGAACCTCTACCACCGCAAGCGCAAGGGTTTCCAGGCAACGCGCTATCAGCCTGGAGTTAGTCGATCCTAAGAATTACCTCAACAGAGTAATTCGAATGGGAAACTGGTTAATATTCCAGTACCTTGCTGACATGTTATTATCTATATGAATTGCTTCTAGATAGGGAAAGTAGAACCTTCGTTTTATCTAACTGTTCAAGATTCGGGGAGTGTCGTAATGACGAGAACTGATTCGAGGCAGGAATAGCTCTGTGTTA
>JOTC01000049.1:1574-2417 GCA_000746705.1 Marine Group I thaumarchaeote SCGC AAA799-O18
GACCATGAAAGTTTGTATAGAAAGTGTTAGTAAGTTCGTACCGAGAACCGACACAGGTGCGCTGGCTTAGAAAGCTAAGGTGCTACGGGTATACCGTATGGCGAGGGAATTCGGCAAATTAGTCCTGTAGCTTAGGTATAAGGGATGCCTGCTGTTTTAATGAGGAATTGGGATAGCAGGTTGCAATAACAAGGGGGTTCCGACTGTTTAATAAAAACACAGGCGACTGCTAGTCCGAAAGGATTTGTATAGTCGCTGAATCCTGGCCGGTGCAGGTACCTAAAACTTGGGTTCAACCGAGCTAAGGGCCTGTTAACGCCGGGAGTAACTCTGACTCTCTTAAGGTAGCCAAATGCCTTGTCGGGTAAGTTCCGACGCGCATGAATGGAACAACGAGAGCCCCACTGTCCCCGCCTACAACCCGGTGAAGCCACATAAGGTGGACGAACAGTCCATCATCTTCCATCGGGGAGAGAAGACCCCGTGGAGTTTTACTGCAGCTTGTGCTTGTTGTATAGTACGGATTACATAGTGTATCTGGTAGCCATGCCTGAATTTCTTTGGGAATTCAGTGAAGCGACGATGTAACACCAGATTATTCTTGCAGTACTTCTTATCTGGTTCACGCCAGAAACATGTGCAGGTGGGCAGTTCGGCTGGGGCGGCACCCCTTTGAAAAGATATCAAAGGGGCCCAAAGTTCAGTTCAAACGGGACAGAAATCCGTTGATGAGGGCAAAGCCAAAAACTGGACTGACTGGATTTCCAAACGCACGGAATTCAGAGACGAAAGTCTGGCTTAGCGATCCTTCGTGTGCCCACTATTGGGGCCCGGAGGTGACAG
>JOTC01000050.1:0-2127 GCA_000746705.1 Marine Group I thaumarchaeote SCGC AAA799-O18
AATAATTTTCCAAAATTTATCATTTGGAAAGATTTTAACCCTCAAGAAAACCAACTATTGACATGGGGGAGATGCGGAAAGATTACGTTATTGAGCGAACAGTTATCGTGCCCCAAAAAATAAACAAAATAGCTAATTCCAAAAAATGCCCATATTGTCCTGGAAATGAATCTATGACCAATCCTTCTTTATTGTCTCTTGTTGCAAAAGATGGAATGCTGCAAAGGTTACAGGACAGCGAGGATTATTTTGTAAAAGATTGGTCTGTACGTGTATTTGAAAGTTCACGTCCTGTTGTTTCAACATCCGCTGAAAATTCATATAGTGATAGACCATTGTATAGCGAACCTGCATATGGATATCATTACATTGTAGTTGCTTCTAACAAACACAACGATTCATTGGCTACTATAGATATTGAACAATGGTCAAATCTCTTAGTAGTAATTCAGGATAGGTTTCGTTGGTTATATACACAAAAAGGTGTTACATATGTCTCAATTTTTGTTAATTATGGTAAAGAAGCTGGAAGTGTTGTAGATCAGTTTTTCAAATATACCACCGATAATTGAGGACGAATCAGTCGCTTCTCACAAATTTCTAAATGAAAGGGGATTATGCCCAATATGTCAAACAATAAGTACAGAAACTGGTGGACCTCGACAAATCTTGCAAACTGAAGGATTCATCGCATTCTGCCCCTGGGCACCTTCCCATCAATTTGAATTTTGGATTTGTCCTAAAAAACACGCTACCAGCTTCTCAAAAATAACTCAAAAAGAAATCAATGATTTATCGTTAATTCTGAGGGCAACTTTAGGCGGTTTGTTAAAGCATACTAAAAATATATCCTATAATCTTGTATTTCATTTGTCACCTGAAAAGAAAAACAGTAGACAAATTCATTGGCATATTGAAGTGTATCCTCTAACAAACTTTTGGTCTGGTCTAGAACGTGGGTATGGTGTATTTCTAAACCAGAGAAAGATGCAACGATATTAGGTGCTGCGAGTAGAAAAGAACTTGCTAGTCTTGTTGGTATAGAATAGATAAAAATAGTTTATTTATGCATAGCAAATCTGTTTCGTATGGCATTACAATATGGTGCATATATCGCAATGGCTGGTATTGGTCTATATGCAATATTTGTAGGTGAAATGATTTCAATTTTTAATTACATGCTTGAACCTTCAGGAGAGGCATTACTGGATGACTTCATAAAACCTCCAGTTGATGCATCAGGAAAAATTTTACAATTCATTTCAATAGGTGTTGCGCCTGGGTTGGTTATGTCGGCTACAGCTTATATGATTGCAAGGAAATTTGGTTCAAAGCAGATTGGTTGGCTGATAATTATTGGCTCTACTACCTTATTCATTGAGCAGAAATTCATTCATGATAGTGGACTTGTTGGTCATATTGAAGACGTAGTAGTAAGAAAAGCTTATGATAGATGGAATAGAAAAAGATCTTCGCGTTTTTACTGTTACTATAACCCCGCCATTATTCATGGCTGTTTCTATACCAATGATGATTGTCGGCGCACTTTTGTTTAGAATAAAAAAAAGGCCAAAAAAATATTTTTAATTGTGATCATATCGCATTTCATTTGTAGCTTTCTTGAAACCAATTTTTTCATAAAACGACTTTAAACTATCTTCGCAATTGAGTATTGTTTTGTAACACTTTCTTTGTTTAGCAACATCCAGTAAAGAACTAACCAACTTCATCCCAATTCCTTGGCCTTCATAAGCTTTTCTTACTACTACGTCTTCAATATGACCAACAAGTCCACTATCATGAATGAATTTCTGCTCAATGAATAAGGTAGTAGAGCCAATAATTTCATCTACCGCAACATGGATTATATGATTTGGGTTTTGTTTTATTTTTTTCAAAATTTCCGTAGGATCATTTTTATCAATATCACTTGCCTTTCTTAAAAAATCTAAAGTATCTAGGAATTCTTTTTCAAGATCATCCTCCTCAATCTCCCTAATTATGATCTCAGACATTATGTATCATCAAATCTTCCCTAGCTTTTTTCTGTATTCTAGGTTTGCCTTTTCATAGGTTTCTTTGTCGCCGATGTCAAGGAATCCTTTTTTTGTTAGTATACTGTTAACA
>JOTC01000050.1:2141-2471 GCA_000746705.1 Marine Group I thaumarchaeote SCGC AAA799-O18
TAGAAATGGCTTTTTTTATAACATCGTCCATTCCATATGGCTTGTTTTTAGGAATAAAACCAAGAATATCGGATTCCATAACATAACAACCCATGTTGATTTTAGCCTTTATCTCTGGTTTTTCGTTCCATGCCGAAACCCTACCATTATTTTTAGTGTCAATCACTCCATATTTCATATTCGTTTTGTATTCGTAAAGGCTCATTGTGATAAATGATTTCTTTTTCCTGTGGTCACTTATCATGTTTTTTAAATTAAAATCAAAAACAGAATCACCATAAATACAAACGAATGTATCTCCGATGAATTTTTCTGCTGTCTTTAATTGCC